>JBAUTB010000001.1:0-9378 GCA_049582005.1 Gloeobacterales cyanobacterium
GATCCGCTCAAAAAGGTTGTGGACTTAATCAATCATAGACCTAGAAAATCACTTGATTATCGAACCCCCTATGAGGTATTCTATTGCTCTACATCAGCACCTGTTGCACTTCAGATTTGAATTGGCCGTTCCCCGCACAGGCTAACATTGCAAGAACCGGAGTGACAGCGATTGCGCGCTTCACTGCATTACAGAGCCCTTTCCATTTTGACTTCATCGAGCATACTCCATAAGATTTCGAAGGTAACTGGTCAGACACCACATGTAGCTTTTTAGACTATAAAATACTTGATATAGTGTTTTATAGGTACTACAATAAGTTGTTAAGTGGTTCCTATTCTCAATAAGGCATCGTTTTGACACTTTATTGCAAACTACTTTTTAGCAGCATATGCGCTAAAAAGCTGATCAAGAAGAACATTTAAAGCTGATCAAGAAGAACATTTAAAGCTGCGTAGTTACTTTCAAAAAAAAGGATACTCGTCAAGTTTGTTTCATGCAAGCAATCCGGTTCACACCAAGATATAATTTATTGCCGGGCCAGACAGCGTAAAGTTTTTATGGCGGGCCGATCCCGCCGCTAGCTGGCTCGCTAGCCCTTCATTCCAAGGGGATTGGTCGTAACACAGTAACTTGAAAGAAAGAGAAAGTGAGAAAATAGGATGGAGTACCACGACAGTATCCATGCCCAGGAAGATTCGAGAGTTGAAAGCTCAGATTGCGCGTGAAGGATTTGTTTACTTGCCCAAGCACGGCAAGGGCAGCCATGAGCGTTGGCGGCATCCACTGCTTGGAAAAACACTGACCATCTCACGCAAGGATGGAGATGATGCGCTACTCTACCTAGAAAACAACTAGCAAAGTTACTTACTGCACTGGAAAAGTTAAGGGAGGACGAGGATTCATGAATCGATACAGCATGATTGTTCAATGGTCTGATGAAGATCAGCTTTTCCTAGTTACGATCCTAGAGTTTGCCGATCTTGTTGTGATGCCTTGTACTCATGGCAAAACTCGTGAGGAAGCAATTCATAACGGTGAAGAAGTTATTGAAATGTACTTGGAAGCATGGCAAGCAGAGGGTGAACCTATCCCTGAACCCAAGACACTCCAGGTTGCCTAATGATCGTAGTGATTACGGAGGCATACAATGCACCCGACCGTTGAGAGGTTATCTGCTGGTCGTTCAAGATTATCTGCGGCAGGTGATTGGGAACTTTGGTCTTCTTGGGGTCGTTACGTTCGAGGCAGTCAATCACTTGGCCGAAATCTCCAAGGGACTAAGGTGTTTTTGCTATAGCCAGCAGGGGTTCTAGTCTTTTAGACTTTCCCAAAAGTGCTCCCCTTATTTAAACTATGCCAAGGATTCGCTCTTCTTCAGTGATTGTCATCTAACCAATCGGTCAGGTCGGACAACTGGGCGAAATCTAGGAGCGCTTCACCCAAAGCCTCAAGCTGGGGCAGTTCTAGCGCTTGGACTTGAGCCGCAACGCTTGCGGGGAGGGTGCCAACACGACGTGCTAGAAGGCGCAGGACAAGCGATCGCTCTCCTTCAGTTCTGCCTTCAGCGATGCCTTCGGCTTTGCCTTTCTGTTCACCTTGCTGCAATATTTCTTGATACCAGGGTGATTCTCTGAGGACTGTCATATCCCACCTGACGATTTGAGCAACTAATTCAGTATCCATCACAAAGCTAGCAAAAAAAGCGAGAAGCGGTTCCATCTGATTTAACTGTTCATCTTGACGCAGCACTTCTAAGGCTCGTCTGACAACTGGTTCCTCGCCCCCACCTTTGAGGATGGGCACAAAGGGCATCAGCGTATTGAGCGACCGCTCAAACACAAGCTCAGCCTCAACCTCCCAGAGATTAATCACGCGAAAATCCTGTCTTACCTGTAAGCCAAAAAAGTTAGACTCAAAGCGGTTATAAATGATCACTGTCGCTGGAGGTGGGAGGATATTGATCAGAATGGGCAGCGTGGGAAGACCATAGCGTTCCTCAGCAAGAGCAGCATAAGCTCTCATCCGCAAGGGCATCTTGGCAGAGTAGCGGAGCTGAATTTCATTGAGGATAAGGAATTCGCCATAAGTGGGACTGAACGCCTTGATTAAAACATCACTTTCACGACTGACCCATTGAAATTCAGCGTTCAGGATTTCTAGAGGAATTACATCGTCTGATTGAGAAACCCATTTAACCCAAGCGTCAGGAGCGAGGCTGATGAGTCGTTTAGAGCCAATGTCAGCAGATTTTGCCATGACCGAAACAGAAATGGGCGCAGACCAGACTTGATTCTAGAATAGAACTGCATCTCATCAGGAGTGATGTTCTTGATCTTTCGATGCTTCCTTTCAAAAAGTCCGCAAGTCACGGGTTTCGACTCCTTACCCACAGATTGAAAACATTACCCGACGCCTAAATGCTTGGGTGATCAGGTTATTGATGGAGAAAAAATTCATAGACTGTCCTGTAAGATAAGCTGACAATCAATGGAGAAGAGACAACAGAGAACCACATTACCGCCTACCACCCTGGTAAAATGTTAACCGTCCAAAGCCGAGAAACTGAGCATGTGGTTTGCTACCTGCGGGCAAGGCAGAAATACCGAATTGAAAAATCCCGCCAAAATGGGGATTGGACATCGGATAGAATTGCACTGTAATTTTTTGACCAGGTGATACAGGCTGACTAAAAGTAAGCTGGCATGGTTCCATGGTTCAACCATGGGATTGGTCAATAACAATCGCAAAAGTGCATTAAATCTTAATCATTTTTTCCACCCTTGAAAATACTCAGTGCAATTTGATCAAGAAAATTCTTCGACAATCAACCATCCGTGGTCGTCCTCATAACGACGCCACACTTTCCTCAACTATTACCAAAACTCTCTCTTGCACAACCTTATAGACAATCCGGTATCGCTGACCTACTGCTCTCAGACTGTGGTAACCCTTCAAGTCTCCCGTGAGTGCCTTGCCCTGCATCAACGGGTCATTTTCCAACTTTTTCAGCCGATCAATGATTCCCTTCTGTTCCCTGAGGTCCTGAATCTCGGCAATCATGGAAGTCGCCAGCTTTGTCAATTCAACCTGGTAGTCCATAACTGAAGGTTAAAGCCCCAAGTGAGTGATGGCCTCTTCAAGAGAAACTGTCTGTCCAGTATCAGCCTGCTCTATGCTCTCCCGAAGTTTAGACATCAAGTTAGGATCAGACAGAATTTCCAGTGTTTCCAATAAACTCTCGTACTGCTCGTATCCCAAAGCAACCATCGCAGGTTTGCCGTGTTTAGTGATCACGATAGGTTCATCCTCTAACTGTTCTGGCAAATCCAATAGCTGCTTACGGGTTTCGGTAATTGTCATAAATCGGGTCATCACTATCTGCTCATTAAAGTGTACACTTTAGTGTACTACTATATCTCAGTGCTGGCTGCACTTTCCTGCACCGTTGGATGAGGCTAATTTTCAATCACCAGGAGATTCACCATGCTGCAATCGAAGTCTTCACCCCCAACCAAGCTGCCCGGTAGACCGCCGAAACCCGATATGGTCTGGATTGCTGGTGGCACTTTTCTGATGGGGTCAGACAACTTTTATCCGGATGAGAAGCCTGTGCATCGCGTGACCGTGGATGGCTTCTGGATGGATAAGTATCAGGTCACCAATAAGCAGTTTCAAAAGTTTGTAAAAGCCACTGGCTATATCACCGTGGCTGAACGCCCGCTCAATCCCACCGATTATCCCGGTGCCAGGCCTGAAATGTTAGTGCCGGGTTCCCTCGTTTTCAAGATGACTTCTGGCCCGGTTGACCTTAGAGATATGAGCCACTGGTGGGCCTGGGTGCCGGGAGCTTGCTGGCGACATCCGGAGGGACCCGGCAGCTCGATCAAGCAGCGGGATCATCTGCCTGTGATTCACATTGCCTACGAAGATGCTGAAGCCTATACCCAATGGGCAGGTAAAGCTCTTCCCACCGAAGCGGAATGGGAATTTGCAGCACGGGGCGGATTAGAAAGCATGGTCTTTACCTGGGGGAATGAGCCATTGCCTAAGGGTAAATTGATGGCTAATACCTGGCAAGGACAGTTTCCCTGGAAATACCTGAAGAACCATCCTCCTGCGCCCGATCCCGTTGGTTCCTATCCTGCTAATGGCTATGGACTCTATGACATGGCAGGCAACGTCTGGGAATGGACCTGTGATTGGTATTCTAGCCAATATCCTGAAAATACCGATAAGCCCTGCTGTATACCGCGCAATCCTCGCGGCGGCGCTGTGGAGAACAGCTATGATCCTGCCCAACCGCAGTGCCAGATTCCACGCAAAGTGCTGAAGGGCGGTTCTTATCTCTGTTCACCAGAGTATTGTCTGCGCTATCGCCCCGCTGCCCGTCGTCCCCAGATGGTGGATACGGGAATGAGTCATGTGGGGTTCCGCTGTATGGTGCGGGTGAGTCAGACACTCCTTGTTACTGGGCAAAGTTTGCCTGAGCAATCTACGGCAGTTGCAGGTGAATCTGCAGCGGTTGTGGAGTAATCAGCAACCTACTGTGTGATAGGATGACCGCACAACTGTCCTCAACTGTCCCGGAGTTGGTCCGCAGATTTTCAACTCCAGACGAGACATCCTCATCAATCATCAAAGGAAGGTAACGACGTGCAAATATCTATCGGCAAAACTTACCCTGGAGTCTGCCGCTGAGATTTGATCAACAATAGAATAAGTATTTCAGATGTTTATATACAATTCGCCAACAATCCCCATAAATTGTGTTCACCAGCAGGCATGAATAATAAGTATTTTCTAGCCAGAATTGTATCTCGGCTCAATCCCATGATAAACTTCTCTAACCTGCTTACTAACACAGCCATTCCTTCCTTTCGGATTCCCCTACCACCCTTTTGTTACGACTCGCCCCAACATCCTATCCTGGCTCAGGAATGCTTCTCTCAGCAGGCGATTGCCCGCCCCATTCTAAGGGTTTTAAACTGGAACATTGCCAAAAATAACTATTCATCTCACTGGCAAGCAGACTTTTGCGCAATTGTGATCGATCATCAACCGGATCTCATTTTCTTTCAGGAAGTTTGCATCGATTCTATCTATGGACAGCCCTTCCAGCTAGAGGGTATGGGGTGGCATTGTGCGCCTAACTTTATGGACAGAAACTCCCAACATCACTTCGGGATTCTTACAGCATCCAAAGTTCAGCATCGTAGATCCATTCCTCTGCAAACCGAACACCGAGAACCGATCGCCGACACCCCCAAAACCTCACTGATCACGGAATATAGGCTGGGCTGGACCGACCAGACCCTCATGGCAGCAAATATTCATGGCATTAACTTTGTCAGTACCTGGAGATTTCAGGCCCAACTGGATCAGCTTGAAGCCCAATTGCGAGACCATGTGGGACCGATTATCTTATCCGGTGACTTCAATACCTGGAACATCAATCGCATGCAACAATTAGAGACCATGACGCAACGGTTAGGTCTAACGGCTGTGCTGTTCCCAGAAGACGAGCATCAGCAGCTCAAACGGTTCCTCTTCTCTAATCCCCTAGACCATATCTTTTACCGGGGATTGCAGGTGCGCTCCGACAGAACAGCCGCGCTCACTCACTGTACATCTTCCGATCACAAACCCATGCTAGTGGAATTTATGATTGGAGCCTAGGATTTTCTCTGGTGTCCTTCCGGCAAGGGTGAAGAATTTTTGGCGGCGTGGTGGCCCAGGAGTAGAACGGTGGCAACCGGAAGAAGAAGAGGAAATAAATGATAATTGCTCTCATCATCGCCGTGTTCCACATTCTCGGGGCCATCTCCTCCATCCACGCCATCATGGGCACGCGCACCTCTCAGGGCGCCATCGCCTGGGCGGTGTCGCTGAACACTTTCCCCTACGTGGCGGTCCCTGCGTATTGGGTACTCGGACGTAGCCGCTTCCAAGGCTACACCACCGCCCGCAACGGCAAGCTACAAGATATCGCTGGTGTGAGCGACAACGCGGTGGCATCGACCCTCGACTTCCAACCGCCAGCCAAGGAGATCAGTCCCGCCGGCCTTGCCGCCGAGCGCTTGGCCGGCATTCCGTTCCTAACTGGCAACTCGGTTGAGCTGCTGGTGGACGGCGATGCGACCTTCGCCAGCATCCTCAAGGGCATCAGCTCGGCTCGCGAGTACATCCTCTTCCAGTTCTACATTGTGCACGACGACGAGATCGGACGGGAAGTCAAGGCCCTCCTGATCAAGAGTGCCAGGGCGGGAGTGCGGGTGAGCTTCCTCTACGACGAGATCGGCAGCCACGATCTGCCCCGCCACTATAAAGACGAGCTCCGCGAAGCGGGTATCGAAGTGTACGACTTCCACACACAGAAAGGACCGCGCAACCGCTTTCAACTCAACTTCCGCAACCACCGTAAGGTGGTTGTTGTGGACGGAAAGGTAGCCTGGGTCGGAGGCCACAACGTCGGCGACGAGTACCTGGGCCGCGACCCTAAGTTTGGGCACTGGCGCGACACCCACGTCCGGATCGAAGGCCCGGCCGCCCTGGGCGCCCAGCTCTCATTCGTGGAAGACTGGTATTGGGCGACCGACCGATTGCTCAAGCTCAACTGGGACCCCGTGCCTTCGGAGGCGGGGGACTTGCCCCTCCTGATCGTGCCGTCGAGCCCAGCCGACGAGTTCGAGACGGCCGGGCTGATGTTTGTACATGCGATCAACACCGCCACTGAACGGATCTGGATCGCCAGTCCCTACTTCGTGCCCGACCCGTCGGTGATCGCTGCCCTTCAACTCGCCGGACTGAGAGGTGTGGACGTCAGGATTCTGATCCCGGACAAACCGGACCACCTCGGGGTATACCTCGCGGCGTTCTCCTTCCTCAATGTGGCAGGGCGTGCTGGGGTGAAATTCTACCGCTATTTGGACGGCTTCCTCCACGAGAAGGCCATGCTTATCGACCGCTCGGTGGCCACCGTCGGCACCGCCAACTTCGACAACCGTTCCTTTCGGCTGAACTTCGAAATCACAGCGGTGATTGCCGACAACGACTTTGCGGCGCAAGTGGAGCGGATGTTCGAGGCCGACTTTGCCCAGGCTCGGCTGATGGATTTAGAAGAAGCCGACCGCAAGCCGTGGTGGTTTAAGTTTGCGGTGCGGGTGGCCCGTCTGACCGCGCCAGTCCAGTGAGGAACTCAGTTGTGGTTGACTAAATCCACTAAACCCTTGCTACCAAAAGGTCACTTCAATGGACTAATCTGAAGTGCTGTAGTGAGACCAATCTAGCAACAGCAATTGTCAGATAAATCTCTCCAGTCATGGCTTCAAACATTACCAGAGCCATTCATTTATTAAGTGAGGGAAAGTAATTTTGTGTGCAGGGTCTAAATTATCCTACTACCCCAGAGAAGATCCCCATGCCCCTGCCTAAAAAGGCCTGCGCCGACAAAGGTCCGATGAAAAATGTCGGCATGGGTCAAAGGAGGAAACACTGTTGGAAAGGCTAAATGGCTAGAATCCCCTCTAACTAAGTAAAAAACAGCTTAGACCTTTGGGCCAAACTGTTATCCTCCAACTTGCTGCCTTTAACCCTGCCTGATTCTATTTCTCTAATAAACTTCTCAGCATCCAAGCTGTCTTCTCATGAACCTGCATCCGTTGTGTCAATAAATCAGCGGTGGGTTCATCGTGCACTTCATCTAATAGAGGGAAGATAGAGCGGGCAGTACGGACCACGGATTCTTGGCCTTCAACCAAGAGTTTAATCATTTCCTCTGCCGTAGGAACTCCGGGAGTTTCAGGAATCGAACTTAGCTGTGCATATTCAGAATAGGTTCCTGGAGCAGGAAATCCTAAAGCGCGGATACGTTCAGCCACTGAATCCACCGCCAACGCCAACTCATTGTATTGGGCTTCAAACATCAGATGTAAGGTCTGGAACATCGGCCCTTTCACATTCCAGTGAAAATTATGAGTCTTAAGATAGAGCGAATAGGTATCCGCCAGCAGTCTGGAAAGACCTTCAGCAATTTCTTTTCTATCTTTCTGGTCAATGCCTATATTAATTTCCATGCGGGATTCCTCAATTGAATGAATATACTTTGCTGGTTCCGATATCAACCTTAGGACGTCTTAGGCCAAGTGCATCCGGAGCA
This sequence comes from Gloeobacterales cyanobacterium, assembly GCA_049582005.1. GTDB lineage: Bacteria > Cyanobacteriota > Cyanobacteriia > Gloeobacterales > PMM-0068 > Sivonenia. Next base: position 8,159 of record JBAUTB010000001.1, read on the forward strand.
CTTGGGGGGTAGCACGCCGTACCCGACAACGAATCGTTGGGTGACCAAGCCGCGTACAGGCTTCATAACGATGGCAGCCCGAAAAGCCATAATACTGCCCCTCTACTTCCAAGACATCAATTGGTTCTTGAAGGCCAACAGTCTGGATAGATTCCATCAGTATTCTCACTTTAGCAGGGTCATTCTGACGCGGAAGGGGACGCTGGATCTGCTCTATGGGAAGCTCTCGAATATCAGCCATGGCAATGCCTAGCACCTCAACCCTTATATCATAGTCAGTATGACTATGATATGCAAGAAGGCAAATAATAAACCCTGCAATGCGGCAGGGTTTACATCGGAATCCGTTGTAACTGTTAGCTCATCCAATCTCGCAAAAGAGCCTGGCGTCGGGGATGCCGCAGCTTGCGCATCGCTTTAGCTTGAATTTGGCGAACCCGCTCACGAGAGAGGGAATAGAGTTCACCAATTTCAGAAAGCGTGTAGTCGTGACCATCTAACATACCAAAACGCAGCATAAGAATATCTCGCTCCCGAGGGTTGAGCTGGTCCAAAGCTTCCCCAATCTGTTGAGAGAGCATTTCGCGGTCAATATACGAATCAGGAGTCAACTCATCATTAGATTCGATTAGCTCTAAAAGCTCCGTATCTTCTTCTTTTCCGACTTTCACATGCAAGGAAAGGGTACGACGTCCGGCTTCAAGAATCTCATCCAACTTCTCAGGAGTCAGCTCCAACTTTTCTCCCAATTCAGGCTTGGTAGGACGTCTGCCCAGTTCTTGGGTCATCTCCCGCAGAACTCTCTTGACTTGATTCAGCTTCTCCACCATGTGCACAGGCAAGCGCACCGTACGAGATTGGGAGGCAATAGCGCGGGTAATTCCTTGACGAATCCACCAATAGGCATAGGTAGAAAATTTAAATCCACGCTCATAGTCAAACTTTTCCGCAGCCCGCATCAATCCAATAGAACCTTCCTGAATCAAGTCCAGAAAGGGTACTCCCCGATTTAAATACTTCTTGGCAATAGAAACCACCAAGCGCAGATTGGCCCGAACTAGGCGGCGCTTAGCTGGCTCTGCCTCCGGTCCACCAGCGGCGATGACGCGAGCGATCTCCACTTCCTGCTCAGAAGTCAAAAGCGGGTAGCGCGCCATCTCCCTTAAAAATTGGCCAACAGAGTCTTCTGAACTACTCGGTTTGCGTCCCCGTCCCTTTCG
>JBAUTB010000002.1:0-4174 GCA_049582005.1 Gloeobacterales cyanobacterium
CGGCCAATACATAGGGTTGACTGCTCTAAAGACGATTTCATCATTGTCTCAGGGTGGGCAACTCCATTAACCTTCCAAGTCGTGTCTGCTGACAGCAGAGGCAGAGTGGCCTGCGTCTTTATTTTTGTCAAAAGTCCAAACAGACCGTTCTAAGGATTTATGGCAAAAGCATCGGTAAGGTGTTCTACCAGCCTAAATTTCCGGATGGGCAGAATTTCTACCAAGACCACATCAAATCGGCAATTACACCGTTCTAAATGAGGCCACGCTCTCAGAAAAGCCATAGCCGTAAGCCCTAGCTTTCGCTGTTTGCTAGGGGTGATGGATAATAAACCGTTGCAATCCCAGTTTTGTAAACGTCTTGCTTTAACTTCCACGAAGCTCAAAGTATCTCCTTGGCGTGCGACCAGGTCTAATTCTCCCCAGCGGGAGCAATAACGACGAGACAAAATTTGCCAATCGTGCGCTTCTAGATAATCTGCAACGAATTGCTCTGCTTCTAGGCCAATTTGCGTCATGGGACATGGGACGTCATGCACTGCGTCATAGGTTGTGGGAAGGACACCCAGCAGTGATAACCCTAAAGAGTTTTCAAATAGCTGAGGAGGTCTGCCATCTGCTGTTCAGAAAGTTCGAATTTTGGCATCGGGGGAGTTTTGCCGCTCACTACCTGGCGAATCAAGAGGACATCCGATTTGCGGGTGTGTACTTGCTGAAGACTTGGCCCCACTAAGCCCTTAGCTTCTAGTCCATGACAAGCCGAGCAATTCTCTTCAAAGATCTTCTTTCCTGTTCGCACATCCCCTGATTTTGCGAGAACACTATGCTCATAGGGGCTTTCCTGCCAGAGGATAGAGGTAAGCGCCAAACCAGCGCCTGCCAACCCTAAGAGGGTGATGGCGGGGATAGCCAGCGTTTTCCAGGAAAGCTTCATCAGTTTCATATTCTCAATTTTTGTTAACACATGTATCTAAAAGGCTTTACACAACAAAATATCCTAAAAGAGCTGTCAACGCACGGGATTTTCTAGCTATTCGCACCAAGTGGGGCTTGTAGCGGTGCCAAAATATCGCACCTCCACAAGCCTATACAATTCGGATGAGGTGCAAGAGAAATGAGGTTGTATAAGGCTTTCTGCGGTGCTCAATGTACCTCAATAGACCGAGAACCACTATATTGCATGCAATCCAGCAGGGCTGTAATTCAAAAATCTATAGAAGTACCCATAAAAAAAGCCTGGGAATTCCCAGGTGGTTGGATAGGAAACGATCAAACTTAAGCTTGTTCTTCGTTATCAGAGGCTTCGGTAGCAGCAGCTTGGTCAGCAGCACTACTAGCGACTGGTTGTCCGGTGAGGCTCCCCACAGCTCCCTCTGCCTTGTCGAGTGCACCTTTAATTTGCTCCATTTTATCTTCAGGAACAAAACCCTTTACATTATCCAGTAATTCATCTGCTTGGGATAATCCTTGCGCGGCTTGTTGCGCTAGTTCTTTAGCTTTATCAAAAATACTCATAGGTGCAATTCCTTTTATAGAAAGCGAATAACTCTAGCTTATGATGTACCACCTAGGCTGTGAAAACAGGAGGTTTGTTTATAAAAATTTGAGGACCTAAAAGAGGATATTGTATGCATAACAAACTGAACTTTGGGCAAAAAGCATTCTGCTCAGAGGATGACAGGAGGTTTTTGGCAAAAGGATGAAGGCACAATAATATTGCGACGATCACGGTAAATTATTCCTTCTCGCTCGAACTGTTTGAGTAGCCGTGTTACCGTCACTCGTGTGCTGCCAATGGTTTCAGCAATGCCCTCGTGGGTCAGGGGCACATCAACCAATTGCCCTTGATGGACGCTTCGACCAAATTTCCGAGCCAACCAAATGAGCAGATGCAGTAGTCGATGATGGGCTCGCTCATACCCCTTGACATAGAGCAGCTCTTTGGTTTGTTGGGCATGGAGCATGATCGCTTCAAGGGCTTCTTGCCAGAGTTCAGGAGGAATTGCAACCACCTCCACAGAGGTTAAACATTCAATTTCATAAGGATTGAGTCGAGATAGAGGATGACCGATTACATCCCCTACTCCCCAATACCCCAAGATGTTGCGGGTTCCAGTCTCATTAAAGGTGTACGTTCTGATCACTCCAGACTCTATTCTCCACAGTGTTTTCTGCCACACAGGAAGTGTATCTAAGCAATTGAAGGTTTGTTTTATCGATTCACCGGAGGATCCCTGATTGTATACAACTGCAGTCATAGGTCGCCAAAAAAGATGTTGGTCAAAAAAGATGTTGGTCAAATTTATGCATACATAGACTGAACTATCTGAACGTACGTTCCATAGGCCTCAGAATTTTGAATGTATGGGGATCAAGATAGCAGATTGAGGGGCACGATGCTCTAATTGGGTCTCCCACCCCACCTACTGGCCATAAGCAATAACTTTTTCGGGCTTTCTGCTTTGTCCCAAGCTAAATCTTTAGAAGCTGGTCTGTTCGACGCATCCCTGTATAGTTTTTCCCCACCAGGGCGTGGCTTGAGAAAGGGAGTGAATAGTCTGGCTGCTCACTGTCCAGGTCGTTTCGGGATTGAACAGGACCCAAGAATCGCTAGCAGGAAGTCCCAAGACTTTCCTGGGACCCGTGGCTAAAGCCCGGACTAAATCTATAGCTTTAAGTTTTTTAGTTTCCACAAGATGTGTCCATAGGAGCGGTAGAGCTAATTCCAGCATCACCATGCCAGGGGGCGCTACCGCGAAAGGGACTACTTTTTCTTCATAGGTCCAGGGACTGTGGTCTGTCGATATGGCATCAACGGTGCCATCGGCAAGTCCCGCCACCAAAGCCGCTTGATCTTCTTGGGTTCCGAAGGGAGGATTCACCCTTAGGTTCGGGTCAAAGCTGACGAGTTCTTCAACGGTGTAAAGAAGATGGGCCACGGTCACGCTACAGGTGATCGGTAATCCTTTCGTTTTAGCGACCCGTATGCGCTCTACACTCTCTTGACAAGATAAACGCATGAGATGAACGGGTGTACCGGTTAGTTCTACAAGATCGAGGATAGTACTGACGGCGATGGTTTCTGCTTGGACCGGAACCCCGATTAGCCCTAATGCTGTAGACCAGACTCCTTCCCTTGCTACCCCTTTTGCTAAGCCAGGATGCTGAGGCCAAAGTAAGACGGGCGCTGCGTTAGGTCCCAGGTATTCCAAAAATCTACGGGTCAATGTCAGGTCTTTTAAAGCATCCTCCGCCGTGAATCCGATGGCTCCAGCCCTCAACAGTTCTTCGGTATCTACGAGTTCTTTGCCCTGGTTTCCCACGGTCAGACTGGCGAGAATATGGAGGTTTGGAACTCGCTTCTTGAGCCAACTCACTAGGGCCGGGTCATCAATAACAGGCTCGGTATCGGGCAGAATAGCTACTTCTACAAATCCTCCAGCCCTGGCCCCTTTCATCAGACTCTCTAAGGTCTCCCGTTCTTCATGGCCGGGTTCTCCCGAGTGGCTGTAGAGGTCAACCAGGCCTGGCATCAGCACTTTCTGGGTAGAGCCTATCGGTAATTCTTGGATGACCTGAAACTGGGTCTCTAAGGTCACCTCAACTTCCTGGTCTATCCCTTGACTAGGGTCCAACCAGCGTACCTGTATAGGCTCTTTATCCACTTTGTGTCTCAATGCTGCCCACACAACAATATAGGATGTTGTGTCTTCACTTAAAGGCAAGGCGATACGCATATGGGGAGGTCGCTGTGAAAATACAAGTTAAGGTAAAACCCAGTTCAAAACAGCAAAGTATTACGGAAGAAGCGGATGGAAGCTTGACTATTAAACTGAAATCTCCTCCAGTAGACGGCAAAGCAAATGATGAACTTATCAAGCTTTTGGCTAAGAAGTATCAGGTCCCAAAGTCTAAGATTGCCATTCAGTTAGGTGTCTCTTCAAAGATTAAGCTAGTTGATATTGACTTGGATGATTAAACGGTGCGGAATCTGTATTGATAAACTCCTAAGCCAAGCACGGCTAGAGCAGCAAAAATACTGCCTGTAATAAAGGTTGAACTTGGCCCAAAAGATTCCCAAAGATAACCAGCCAACAAACTTGCGGGCAAAAGTGCAATTCCGATTACTAAATTTAGAAATCCAAAGGCTGTGCCGCGCAATTCAATAGGAACG
>JBAUTB010000003.1:0-25816 GCA_049582005.1 Gloeobacterales cyanobacterium
TCGGGTCTATCGGGTTTGCTATGCTAATGTGATAAATAATACAAATATGAGATCATGCAGCTACTCCTGACTCAGTTACTTAATCTTCCAGGTATTGAAGTTGAGAACTATAGCGATCTAGGCAGCGAGTTGATTTTAGAAGTTGAACCCGTAACGACGCAAGCAACTTGTCCACGTTGTGAACAAATCAGTAGTCATCTGCATCAAAACCATTGGTATTTGGCGCGAGACTTAAACATTAGTGGGCGAACTGTGCTTTTGAAGGTTAATCGCCGTCAATTCAAGTGTCAGACTTGTGGCAAGCCTTTCAGTGAGACGCTGGATTTTATTGGCAATCGTCGCAAGCAGACTGACCGATTTGCCCAGTCAATTGTCCAACAAGTTCTACACAGTGATGTTCATAATGTAGCGACTCAAAATGATTTAACAGATGAAGAAGTTTGGTCTATGGTGCAGTACATCAGTAAAAAAAACTTCAAATCGATTTGAGTTCACTTAAGCGGCTAGGGATTGATGAGATTTCTCTGCGCAAAGGTCAAGGCGATTATATTGTCGTCCTAGTCGATTTAGATCAAAGAGTACTGCTGGGATTTGCCCCTTCTCGAAAACAAGCAGATATCAGTAAAGTACTTGAGGGATGGGGAGAAAGCGTATTGCATCAGATTATTGAGGTGAGCATTGACTTGTCAGGAAATTATAAAGGTTTGGTACATAAACTACTGCCCAATGCTCAAGTTGTAGCGGATCGATTTCATGTCATGAAGCTCGTCAATCAGGACTTAGATGCGGCTCGAAAAGCATTACATAAAACCAACCAAGAGCAGACAGATGAAGTTGAGAAGAGCCGGATTGAAGCGGTTCTTAAACAAAGTAAATATGCGTTGTTAAAGCCAGAGGAGAAGTTGACTGAGAAGCAAAAAGCAAAACTGGAAGAAATTAGAGAAGTGCTGCCATCCTTGGCGCAAATGCATCAACAAAAGGAAGCCTTTAGAGCAATTTTTGAGCAAGCAGAAGATTGGAATGATGGAACTTTTAAACTTCTGGATTGGTTGGCTGAGGCTCAGGAGACTTTTAAAGAAAGTGTAGGCACAATTTGTCGATGGTTTGGGGAAGTGACTGGTTATTTTGAGAATCGAACAACGAGTGGTGCAGTGGAGGGAATTAACAATAAGTTAAAGCTGATTAAGCGGTCTGGATATGGCTTCAGGAATTTTGACAATTTTCAGTTGCGTTGCTTAATTTGTTGGCATCTGGCTATTTGTTGAGCATAACCTAGACGATAGAGTCACTCTTTTTAGGTTTACAGCGCTATCAGAAACTTAAGGAAGAGTGAAAATAGTTTTATAGTTTTTTCGTATTGGGGCAAAATTTAGTCTTATTTTCGATTTTTCTATCGAACTTCTCCAATTAAGTAGAGAGGTGACTTCATTTAGTCGAGTAGGCATCATCATTGGGTAAATATTTTGACTCTTCTATCAAGATATTTCCCTCGCAAAAGGCTGGTCTACCAATTTAGTTGTGACGGTCAGGGACGCATCTCGAAAAGCTTGGCTAGAAGCTAGCTCTAGTGGCTCTCCTAAGTGCAGTTAGGTCAAGACCATGAACAGCAATTTCTGGATGAGCTTCTCCAACAAGGAACCGATGTCTGCCAGATCCAGACCTGTGGAGCATTCGAGGGAACTTTTGCCGCAATGAAAACAAGTCCTGCCTACATTTACCAATCTGCAGTCAAATACGATGATTTCCTGGGCTATCCTTATTTCTTGGTTCGCGTCGAGCAGCCATCACTTTTGGGTAATTGGAGCTATATTTCCCTAGAGTGCAAGCTAGCGCTCAACCCAAGTACTGATTTTGTCATTCAATCCGCCCGTTAATTGGATTTGCTTCATCATACTCAAGGCATTCTCCCCAAGGTATTTTGCCTATTGCCGGGTAACCGCACGCAACAATCCTTTTCTACTGAGCAATACATCTATCAGGTGTGCCAGAACTTTTTACTCAACATGGCGACCTTTGACGGAACCTAATAACGAAAATCTAAGGAGTGAGAGCAGCCATCTCCAACTGAATCAGAGCAAATCCTTGGGCTACCATCGTGTCTGATTCACTGAGCTTCAGATTGTGGGGCCAGATCAGGAACTTCGTATTGATATAGTCCCGTTCTTTTCTGGTCAGATTGACCTCCCCGACACTCACAGAAGGCCCCCGTAGAACCTGAGCTTGGGTAGCGCGGACCCGGATACACAATTCGCTAAAGCGCTCTTCTGGACGTTGCACAAAGACAAAAATAGCTAGATCACAGGGGTTGTAGTAACTGCCACTGCCACAGAGCAGCAAGGCTTCGCAGGATAAAACAGTCGCATCATGGCCAATTTGGACAACCGGGAACAGAATCGGATCGATATCTTCTGGTTGCCAGTCTTTGACAGAGCGGTCTTCCACTGTCCCTCGGACCCAAGTAGCCAAACGCGGAATCACCGATTCGCTCAGCAAACGATAGGACTCCCGTGGCCTTCCCAACCAGCATAAAGTCTGTTCATAAAATTCTGTAAGGGCACTATCGGTCGCCATGAAAGGGAACAGACTAGACTCCGTGCAAAGGCCGCATCATAATACTTCACCGAACATCGCGTAAAGTAACAGATAATAGAATTTATCTAGCCTTTATGAATCTTCTAAAATCTTTTCCCCTACGTATCGGTATTTCTGTTTCTTTTTCCCATCCGGATTCAGAACGGGCCTTATTTCGTGGAAAAACTCTCCACTATGTAGAAGAAGAAATGGCGCTTTCGATTGCCCGTAGCGGAGCGATTCCGACTCCTTTGATCGATCTCAAGACTGACGAAGGGGCGTACCTGGTACTGGCAGGTTTAGACGGGGTGATCTTCTCTGGGGGAGCGGATGTTTCTCCCCTGGCCTACGGAGAAGAACCCCTCCACGAGGACTGGCAAGGCGATGCCATTCGTGATAGCTACGAATTCCGGCTGATTCAAGCAGCCAGAACGCTCGGCTTGCCGATGTTAGGCATTTGTCGCGGAGCCCAAGTCATTAACGTTTCGCTGGGCGGTACGCTATACCAAGACATCAACACCCAACAGCCGGAAACCCTACAGCATCGCTGCGGAGAACGGTACGACCAAATAGCGCATCCGGTGCATTTGGTCTCTTCTTCTTGGCTGGGGAACCTCTACACTTCCCCTGAAATTTTGGTAAACACCGTCCATCATCAAGCCGTGAAGCACTTAGCCCCAGACCTGAAACCGATTGCCAAAGCTCCCGATGGCATTACCGAAGCCTATGAGCGCATCAATGCAGAAGAGTGGATTGTGGGAATTCAATGGCATCCCGAATGGCTGAATGGCCAATGGGAAGATGGAAGGGTGGAAGGGAGCATCGTCTTTGAAGAATTCTATCAAGTGTGTGCGGCCCGCCGGAAACAGCGTTCTTTGCGTACGATAGAAGTAGCAAGCTAGGCAAAGCCCTGTGCAACACACTGTTATTTACGACGGCAACTGCAACCTTTGTGTAACCTTGGTTCAGTTACTGGAAAAACTCGACCAAGGGCATTTGTTTCTCTACCTGCCCATGCAAGATCAAGAAGGGTTAGCCCAGCTTGGCATCACGCCAGCAGACTGTGAAATGGGCATGATCCTCTTAAAAGAGGATACGCCAAAGGAGCGGTCACAACGCTGGCAAGGTAGTGATGCCGCAGAAGAAATTGCCCGTTTACTCCCCCTGGGAGCCGTTTTTATCCAAGCCTACCGAGCGCTCCCAGGGATGAAACCCCTGGGAGATGGAGTGTATGCCCAGGTCCGAGACAATCGCTACACCCTTTTTGGCAAACGTTCGACGACCTATCAATCATCCTATCCAGTGTGCATAGACTGCCAAGCATGACCCTGCGGGAGAGCCGCCCTCGGTTTCCCGGTCAGTCTCTATGCATGGGGCAAGACATTGGGCGAGGACATTAACTATAGCGGTTCTTGGTTGTATGGGATAAAGTAGCAGCCGTGAGTAAACCATCCTATGATGTCCTGTGCTGTAATAGTATCAATGGCTTCCTTGATCGCTTTTTGTATTGCTTCATGTGTGCGTGCAGCCTTGCTACGTAAAAATGTCTTGAGCTTAAACCAACAGTTATCAATGGGGTATATCTGGGTTTCTCAAATCATTCTTCACACCATTTCATCTAATCAAAAACCGCTATATTTGGCTGGAAACACTAGGTGATACAGCAATACCGTTACGTTGTGACTCTTGTGGAGATAGATAATTGAATTCTTTCACAATTTCGGATGGAGAAAGATTCCACTTCGATTCCTTTTTGATAAAGTCTTGCACCTGAACCACATCAATTTATCGGAAGAATTGCTATCTCAACTACCTTTTAAGGACGAACAGAATTTACTCAATTTTTCTTGTCTAGTGAGGCTCATTCGAACATAGCGGTTAGCCATAAGTCGATCATCCAATGCTGGTAAAATGCGTCATCGATTTTGACTAGCTAACTGTCACGAAACCATTCCATATAGAGGAGAATTCCAAAAAAATGGCTAGTCAAATTGAAGAAATCACTGAAGATCCCAAAGTTACTGATGAAATGCGGGACCCTAAAACACCTAGCAGTGTTAAAGTTCAATCTAAGGCACACAAACCATACAGCGATCCAACTCTGGGAGTTCGTCCTGAGCTAAGTCTGAAAATCAACAAAAGAGGTGGAACTCCTCGGCATCGTTTAGTAACTATCGGTGACTCACTTACCCATGGCTTCCAAAGTGGCGCCATATACAACACGGATATTTCCTACCCCCGAATGATTGCCTGGGAAATGGGATCGGATCAATATTTTCGATATCCTACATATAATGGCTATGGAGGTCTGCCTTTAAATTTAGAATGGATAATTCGAAATCTAGAGCAGAAATTCGGCGATAAAGTTGATAGAAATTTATGGGAATTAGGTGCTGCTGCCTTCGAGATTCGCAACTTAATGGATGAGGTCGAGAATTATTGGGAACGAGGGGCGGGCAATGACTTGTCCCCTGCCAATGCATCCGCCAGGCTGGAGCGCAAACGAAGAGGCATTAATCATAATTTGGCCATTTATGGATGGGCGATACAAGATATTCACCGAAGAACCCCGGAAACTTGTGAACATGCTATTCAGGATGATAAACCAATAGACAATTGGCTTTTCCCAATGGTTCAGGCAGCCAATCCAAGGGCTGCTCTGAGAGTTTTAGATGCAGCGCGTGATAAGGATGGTCGGGGATTAACTCCATTGCAGGCTGCAGAAGCGCTTAGTAAGGAAGGGACTTGGGAAGACCCTGCGGGTGATGGAATTGAGACGCTGATAGTCTTTATCGGTGCGAATAATGCTCTGGGCAGCATTTTGGAATTTAGAGTCAAGTGGAGTAACAAAATCTACGAAGACCTAAAGGAATATGACAACCTTAGGCAAGAGGAGAAGTTCACAGTTTGGGATCCGATTCACTTTAAGTCAGAGTTAGATCTGGTTGTGAGCCAAGTACGTCAGATCCAAGCTCGTCATGTCATATTTGGAACAGTTCCTCATGTGACAATCGCCCCATTTGCTCGGGGTGTGGCCAACAAGGTACGCCCAGGGTCTAGATACTTTCCCTATTACACTTATCCTTGGATTTCAGATAAAGACTTCAACTCCAAGGAAGACCCCAATATTACTGAACAAGAGGCTAGAGCAATTGATAGTGCAATTGACCAATATAACTATCATATAGCTAAAGCAGTCGAAGTTGCCCGACTGAATGGTTTGGATTGGTATCTCCTTGATGTCGCAGGCATACTGGATAGATTAGCTGCACGGAGGTATTTTGACGATCCTTTGGCAAGACCTGAGTGGTGGACACCATATGAATTATCACCAGTATTACAAGCTTTGTCACCCTTGCCAGATTCTCGTTTCTTTAGGTCAGATTCTTCAGGTAGAAACAGTGGAGGCCTATTTGCTCTGGATGGGATTCATCCGACAACTATTGGCTATGCAATCCTGGCTCAGGAATTCATAAATATTATGCAACAGTATGCTGGGGTTGAATTCTACTATGGCGATGGCAAGACTAAGCGTATTGAACCAGTCAGAGTAGATTTTCGACATTGGATTGCTCTGGATACATTGGTCTCCGATCCACCGAGATCTCTAACGGGCGACTTGGAGATTATTGCTTGGATTGATCAAAAATTAGATGTATTTAAGCGTCTGCTGAGTATAAATTGATCTAAAAACGACTGCGCATACCCGGCGGCTGTTCTCTGGTTACTCTTCCTCTTAGAATTAGGGAGCTAGGGGAACGACCAAAGGTTGGGGACCAGCACATGCGCCTTCTACTTTTTGACATTGATGGAACCCTGATTCGAGCACGGGGCGTGGGTAAACGCGCATATCTACGCACCTGCAGCCTAGTTTGCGGTTTGCCTGAAGCCAATTTTTATCATGCCGATTTAAACCTGGCAGGGAAGACAGACCCCTTAATCATCGAAGAGATGTTGGCAGTCGCAGGGGTAAAAGCGACACCGGAGGTCATAGAGGAAATCCTAGCTTGCTACCCCCGAGCCTTACGGAAAGAGCTGTCCGATAATCCCGATATTGTCCAAGCACTCCCCGGTATGCGGGAATTGTTAGCACTCTTAGAAGGTCAAGCCACCCTTGGCTTGGTTACGGGAAATGTCCGGGCTGGGGCTGAACTCAAGCTTGGTCCTGTCCAGATGAATTCTTTTTTCTCATTAGGAGCCTATGGCTGTGACGCTCGTGACCGTAACCGTTTGCCTGCTATTGCCGTGAGCCGATCGAAAAATCCCAAGATCAAGCCAAAAGACGTAATCATCATAGGGGATACTCCGAGAGACATTGCTTGCGCCCGTTACTTTGGAGCCCGCGTGATGGCAGTAGCAACCGGTAGTTACCAAGCTCCCGTTTTGTCGGAATATGTCCCAGACTGGCTCGTTGAGCGTGTAAGCCCCGAGCACATGGCTGATCTACTCCTCCACGCATGAACTTTTTTAGCGGTCTCCTGTCATGGGCGCTAGCACTCACCATGGTTTAGTGCTAATATTCTGCCTGTGAACCTTTGAATTTTGTGAATCAGGGAGAACAATATGGCAGCCATGGCCCTCAATGTAAGCACCCTCAAGCCTCTTGGCGATAGGGTTTTGCTTAAGCTGGTAGCCGCTGAAGATAAAACAGCTGGTGGTATTTTATTGCCCGATACTGCCAAAGAGAAACCACAAACGGGAGAAATTGTCGCCGTTGGTCCAGGCAAGCGCAAGGATGATGGTTCCTATGCCACGGTTGACGTCGCCGTGGGCGATAAAGTCCTGTATTCCAAGTACGCCGGAACGGAAGTGAAGCTGGGTACGGAAGACTACATTCTGATTGCTGAAAAAGACATTTTGGCAGTTCTTGCCTAAACAAAAATTACGACCCGCAGGAGAAATACATGGCTAAGCAGATTATTTTTGATGAGCAGGCTCGTCGGGCCTTAGAAAGAGGGATTGACGCCCTCGCCAATACCGTAAAAGTTACCCTCGGTCCCAAAGGCCGTAACGTCGTTCTCGAGAAGAAATTTGGCGTTCCCCAAATTGTGAACGACGGGGTTACCATTGCTAAAGAGATTGAGTTGGAAGACCATCTGGAAAATGCGGGAGCTCAACTGATTCGCGAAGTAGCTTCCAAAACCAATGATGTGGCTGGAGATGGCACCACCACTGCAACCGTGCTCGCTCAAGCCTTGGTCAAAGAAGGCTTGAGAAACGTGGCTGCCGGTAGCAACCCCATGTCTTTGAAGCGCGGGATTGATAAGGCCGTAGCCTTCGTGGTCGATGAACTGAGAAAGGTCGCCAAGCCCGTTGAAGATAATACGACCATCGCTAAAGTAGCTGCCATTTCTGCCGGTAATGATGAAGAAATTGGGGCGATGATTGCAGCAGCTATGGATAAGGTGGGCAAGGAAGGCGTCATCACCGTAGAAGAATCCAAGTCCCTAGAAACGGAACTGGAAGTCACGGAAGGGATGCAGTTTGACCGTGGATATATCTCTCCCTATCTGGTTACCGACCAAGAGCGGATGGAAGCCGTCTTTGAAGACCCTTACATCTTGGTAACAGACAAGAAGATTTCGATTATCCAAGACCTCGTGCCGATCTTGGAGAAGGTGGCTCGGGCTGGCAAACCTTTGATGATCATCGCTGAAGATATTGAGAAAGAAGCTTTGGCAACCCTGGTGGTCAATACACTGCGTGGAGTGCTCAAGGTAGTAGCAGTCAAGGCTCCTAGCTTTGGGGACCGTCGCAAGGCCATGCTTGAAGACATTGCCATCTTGACTGGAGGCGAATGCATTGCTGAAAGTGCAGGTCTGAAGCTCGAAAGCACCACCTTGGAACAACTGGGAACTGCCCGCAAAGTTATGGTCACGAAAGACACCACAACGATAGTGGCTCAAGGAGAAGAGAAAGCTGTCCAAGCTCGTTGCGCTCAAATCCGTCGTCAGTTGGAAGAAACCGATTCCGAATATGACAAAGAGAAGCTACAAGAACGTCTGGCTAAACTCTCCGGCGGTATTGCGGTAATCAAGGTTGGAGCTGCCACCGAAACCGAACTCAAGGACCGCAAGTTGCGCATTGAAGATGCAGTCAACGCCACCAAGGCAGCCATTGAAGAAGGGATTGTGGCGGGTGGCGGGACCGCCCTCTTGCATTTGGCCGATAAGCTCAATGACTTCGCCAATGGTCTGACTATCCCTGAAGAAAAAATCGGAGCCAAGATTGTCCAGCGCGGTATGGAAGCTCCTGCCCGTCAGATTGCTATCAACGCAGGTCTGGAAGGCTCTGTTATCTGTGAAAAGGTCAGCAATTCCACGGATCCTTCCTATGGGTTCAATGCCCAGACCAATGCCTATGAAGACCTCGTAGCCGCAGGCATTATTGACCCTGTGAAAGTCACTCGTTCTGCACTACAGAATGCAGCTTCTGTAGCCAGCATGGTCTTAACTACCGAGTGTTTGGTTGTAGATAAGCCTGAGGAGAAAGGAGCTGCAGCAGGTGGCGGTGGTGGTGGCATGGGTGACTACGACTAAGTCACGACCTTGCTTGATTTGATAGAAAGGGCGGCTTCGGCCGTCCTTTTTTGTGACCTCAACAAAATTTCTTGATATCATCCTGATTTCTAGGTAATATGCGAAAAATTTCTTCATAACAAATAGTTAGGCGCTTGGCTTCAGGCTCTGGACATGAAAGAATAAGCTTGACAGTTGGCCCTGATAGAAATAGGGTCCAATGTGAGTTTGATTTTCTGTTTCAGTTACTAAGGAGGCTGTGATGCTTCGAAAAACAGTACAACTTTTTGCAGGTTTTGCTCTGTTTACGCTGGTGATTCTGTCCGCCCAGTCTGATCAGCAGCCTGCGTCTGCTCAAACTCCGAGTACCATGCACTCCGGGGCGAAGATGACGGACGCGCAGAAGATCGCACTCGCTATGAGCGCGGGGCCGGCAGAGATTGCGAAGAACGCCACCATCATGGATGTGACCGACATGTCCGACGCGAAGCCCAAGCAACTGCGCGCAGGCACGAACGGCTGGGTATGCTATGCCTTGATTGACCAGCCGATGTGCTTGGACAAAGAGTGGCAGAAGTGGTTGGAAGCTTGGATGAGCAAGAGTGAGCTGACAATTGAAGGGACAGGCATCGGCTACATGTTGCGTGGCGATAAGGGTGCGAGTAACACCGACCCGTACGCCACAGGACCCACTGCTACCAATCAGTGGGTGGTTGCGCCGCCCCATGTGATGGTCCTCTACCCGGATCCAAAGATGCTCGAAGCCTATCCCACGGATCCGAAGAGCGGCGGGCCTTGGGTAATGTGGAAGGGTACACCATACGCTCACGTCATGGTGCCAGTGTCGCCCACGAAAGCAGCGACGATGTCGTCCAAGTAGCAATACGGTAGTCTGGTGAATAAGGCCGTTGAGTGCGTGGCGAAACAGGGGTCGAAGTTGAACAATTGTATACCCTCCTCAAGCGCTTACACGGCCGAATACACATTGACGGGAGAGGTGCTGTCCAAGTCGGAGCCCGTCAGTCACCTAGCGACTGAACATCACGGTGGTCGTAATCTCAGCCTTTTGCAAATGTCTCAAATGCGACCCGCACAGATTGCTCAGGCGGAGACAGAAAATTTAGTTTTTCAAAGCCAATTACTTTTCCATCCTTGTTTTTCATCAAAATTACCTCATACCCGGTTTCTTCTGCCTCTGCCTCCTCTTCGGGTTCACCAAACCAAACGACAAGGGTATTACCAATCGGATCATGGAACACGTTTACTTTTGCCATAGGAGCTCTCCTTCTTTAATCGCACTGGTTCGATACGCTGTAATTAAAAATCCTGTTTCATCTACTCGTTTTGTGACAGCACAGACCCATCGCTTAGCTCCATCTTCCTGATAAAACAAATAAACTTGAGTGTCGCTTTTGCTTAAGTGGATTTCGTCAGGGTGGATCAATGTTTGGCGGACAAAAATGGCAACGAGCAGCATTATTGTGTTGACATTGTATACACAGATTTTTATACTGAAGGAGCCCTAGTTTCTTTACAAAGAGATAGCTGTTATGTGCGCATCAGTAAATGAAAAATCGGTCAGCCAGAACCGCGACGTCACGATTAACATCCGAGCGAAACAGAATCAACGGGATCTCATTGACCATGCCGCTGAACTGCAGGGCAAGAGTCGCTCAGAGTTCATGCTTGCGTCGGCTTACCAGAAAGCCCAAGACGTTCTTTTGGACCGGTGCTTTTTTGGCTTAGATGAGCTTAAATTCAAGGAATTTGTGGCATTGTTGGATGCTCCTCCCATGCGCAATGAGAAGCTATATATATTACTAACAGCCAAGTCTCCGTGGGAGTAGACCGAGATAAGCTCTGCCCTCCTGAGAAGCTGAAATCGCTACATCAAATTGAAAGCTTTAACTCAGGGAACAGTCAGCTAGATGACTGGCTGAAGCGCCGTGCGCTGAAAAATGAGGCAGAGGGGGCTTCCCGCACATACGTTCTCGCTACAGGCGAAGTGGTCATTGCCTATTACTGTCTTGCGAATGGAGCAGTGGCACAAACCCTGGCAACAGGTCGCGTTCGGCGTAATATGCCTGATCCAGTCCCTGTTATGGTCATCGGACGGCTTGCCGTGGATCTCCACTGGCAAGGCAAAGGAATTGGACGCGCCCTGTTGCGAGACGCAATGCTTCGCACCCTCCACGCTGTTGAGATTGCCGGGATACGAGCAATTCTTGTCCATGCCATCTCGGAAGAAGCTAAGCAGTTTTATGAGCAGTGTGGTTTTACCGCCTCGCCCCTTGATCCCATGACCCTCATGGTGAACATTAAGGATGCCCGTGCGTCCCTGAGTTTGAAAGGAGTTAGGACTTAACTGCATACCATCACTTTTGTTGAGCAGTGCAAGAGCAGATCTTAGTCCCCCAGAAGTCTAGGGCTGGCCAAGTCTAATTATTCTTGCTAGTATCTCGCTCAGAGTTCATTAACAGTGAGGAGTATGTACGCTGTTTCCCCTCTCCGCTATCCAGGTGCAAAGTGGCGTCTACACAAATTTATTCAGCGGCTTATTGAGATAAATAAGCTACAGGGTGGAGATTATGTGGAACCTTATGCTGGCGGGGCCAGCCTTGCTCTTTCACTTCTTTATTCCGATCTTGTAAAGACAATTCATCTAAATGATCTAGACCGTTCGGTATGGGCGTTTTGGCATAGTTTACTGAATCACAATGATGAATTTGTCAAAAGGATCGAAACCACCCCTGTAACAATGGCGCAGTGGGAGATACAGAGACATGTCCAGTTAAATGCGGACCAAGAAGATAACTTCAATCTCGGATTCTCAACCTTCTTCTTGAATCGGACGAATCGCTCCGGAATCCTCGCTGGAGGAGTTATTGGAGGAAAACAGCAAAACGGAAATTGGAAGATAGACGCTCGGTTTAACAAATCTGACCTAATCAAGAGGATTCGTAGGATCGGCAAGTATCGTGAACGAATTCAGATAACGCACTTAGATGCGTTGGAATTACTGGGGAACCTCAGCACAAACCTTGCAAGGAAGAGTCTCGTGTATCTTGATCCTCCGTATTTTATGAAAGGTCAAGGACTCTACTTGAACGCCTACCGACCCGATGACCACTCTGCAGTTCGAGACACAGTGCTATCAAAATTAACCTCGCCGTGGGTTGTATCCTATGACAATGTTCCCGAAGTGCGATCGCTCTATAAAGATGTTCCAAAACGGTTTTATGACTTGAATTATAGTGCTGGTCCAATAAGGACAGGGAAGGAAGTACTCTTCTTTGCACCAGGTATACACATCCCACGGTCTATCCATTGCTAAGTCATAGATTGTGGCGGCTAGGCTACCCACCAAGCTTGGTACGAGATAAGAGATCAAGAACTTTACCACCTGGCATCAAACTGATCGATGCGTGTCGGTGCGCCAAGGCAACTGGAACGACAGCACTATGATACAAGTCGAACTCGAAGTGACGGATCAGACTGCAAGCACGAGCGACCTTATCGCGATATCTGGAGATCTCTGCCTTTTTACTCTTAAAGTCAGTGCCTCCTTTTGATTCAAAGGGGTACGGAATAGCAAATGAGAACATCTGTCCTTTTTCAGTTTTAAACAGGAAGTCTTGGCCGTAATAAGTTTCTTCGCCGAAGTTTTTCGACTCGTCTGCACCCGCATTCACATATTTATACCTGTAGTCATCATCCACTATCCGGATATGCCCCGGCTTCACAAAGCGCTGGACCGCTTGGGCATGCTCCATGAGCATACCGGTTTTCTGTAGTCCAACAATTAGTAGTGGATTTAGTCCCTTTGCAATCAAAGACTGATCTACCTTGAAAAGGAATGGCATTAGCCATCGACCGACCCAGGCGGGTTGCCCGAAAACTGCTAGAGGCCCATCCATAATAAATGCCAGTTTCGATAGCGCAGCGGGTTCTCGGTCGTGGAGCATTCGGATCATGCCTGCAATTACCAAATGCTCGATCACGTTCATGAAGCGAGTCATTGGTGAGATGTTACTTCCGAAGTCACTAATTTCCTCATGCAATCGAAGGCAATCCGTCGCATAGATATTTACTTTACACCTGGGACATTTTTGCACTGGTGAACTGCACTCAAACCAGAAGCCCTTCCGGTTGCCTCCATTGTCTCCTTCATACTCACAGTTTGGGCATTTCCCGACTCGGAGAAGACTATTGTACTGTTGCCCTTGCAGTGCAAACAGTGTATCTAAAACAGTGTAACTTTCCCTGGTCATCGCAGTACGAATATCACTAAGCTGTTCGTATAAGGCAAGACGAAACCCGTTTTTTACAGTTGCTTCGCTTTTATACTTGACATTACTGCCTGGCAACGTGAAGGTAATAGCATCGGCATTCTTATAAAGTGTCGCTACTTTGAAAGGATCCACAAATCTCTCACCAGGCGTCATCAAATCTCCGTAATGGTTCACATCAACAAGCACCAAACTCATCTTGATATAGGCAATTTGTGTGCTTGGGAATTTACCATTGATTGGCTCAACATATGGACTTCCATCAGAAGCAATTACTTTCTCCGGTAAGCGGTCTTCAAGGGGAGCATATGTATAATCTGTAACTATCTCTTGTGCTTCTTTTTCGGTTGGCTCTTTGATATAATTACACTGATCCAAAAAAGAATTTACATCAGCATTACGAACAATATCAATATGACCACTTTTACTAGCTGTCTGGTTCTGATAGGGCATCTTTTACAACCTCTTTTTAGTATCACACAGGAGATGAGCAATTCACCTAGAACTCTAGTTCACCAAGCTTTTGCTTCAGTTCCTTAGGAGTGAATCGGTCAATCTGAGTCGGAATCACAAATGGTGATGACAATGTTTTGATTCTTGCAAAACCAACATCTTGTGCACTCTTTAAAGAATCGTGAAAATCCGCAAAGTCGTAGAACTTACCAAGGGAATGTAGTTCGTCTTCATTATTGAGGTGAGTAACGAACCAGTTTTCAGTGTTTGCCAAAATGTTTGGATGAATAGACGAAGGTTCTTGTGTTGCATATACAAGCGCAATCTTAGCTTTTGCCCCTTCTTTCGCAACTCGCGGCCACGTATCAGTCAAATCATCCTTTCTACCAATCAGGTTATGAGCCTCTTCAATGTATAAAACAATTGATGGAGGCATATCACCTCTGTTCGTAGACTCCATAGACTTTATGAATATATAGTGTGCAATTCGCTTACTAAGTGATTCTCGAATCCGTGGGGAACCAACAGACAGATCAAGGATCACAATCTTGCCATTACGAAGCAAGTTATAGATTATTGTTGGGAGGTTTGTCAGGCCTGTCGGAGAATGAAACTCTGAGTAAGGCTGTAGGAACTTTGATCCTATAATTTTGGATAAAGTGGTACTGCTTCTACCTGATAAGACCGCTAGGAATGCTTCATCATCTGCTTCAAGCAAATCGCTACCTTTGGTACTACTTGGAATCTTACTTTCTTGATTTGCTTCCTGCATGAGAGCAAAGAATCGACATGCCTCATCAAAACTCAACCCCTCCTTTGGGTTTGGAAGTTTGCGAGGCTCATTATTGCTTGTGTCCCAGTCTCGCCCATTTTTTGCCATCCAAGCTTCAATGTGTTTGATCGCCGACTCTCCAACAGAAAACTTAACGTTTCGCAGATTCGGTGGTTTTGGATAGTTGGCTCGATGGAGAATGCAATGAAACATTGAGCGACGGCGTTCAAACCGATGCTTGGCTGAGTAATCATCCTGCGCTGGAGTTTCCAAGGATGCTCCAAGGAGGTTAGCCATATCCGTAGCTGGTTTTTTTGACGGATCATCCTGAACAAGATCTTTCAACAAAGCTAAAGCATCTGCGCAGTCTTCATAAAAATTCAAACGAAAGTCTTTAAAGCCTTCTGTCTTAATTCCACGAAAACGTTCAACTTGGTCTACACCAAACACATCCGCAATTGAAGAACCATCATCTTGGTGAGTCGCGTTCGCATACTCGCCATTTATATCGAAGATCAATTGACCGACTGGGACATCGTCACGAATTGATGCAAGCTTTACCGCAGCAATTGTAGTCTTGATGGTATTAGACTTGCCAGTGCGTGTCATGCCAAAAACTGCTGTTCGCCTTGCTAAAAAATCAGAAGGTTGAATCATTAGAGGCACTAACGGTTCTGCCTTACTCCGATGTAACCTAGCCGTTGAAGTGTAGCGAATTGTCCCGATTTGAAATGGGCTTGGTAGTGCCTGGAAGCCAACCTTGAGTGCTTCTTCCTCTGCTTTATTTCGCGAAATAGGATCAACGTAGTTCACAATTATTTTTAGTGCGTCTCCACGAGGCTTGTAAACGCGCATTCGATTCGACGCAAGATAGTTTTCAACATCACTACCTAGCTTGAGCTGATTATCTTGAACATAAAAGGTGCCCAGCGGACGACAACGAAGTCCACCAAATTGAAGCTCAGATTGTGTTACTGGATCAAACCCATTCAGCTCATCAGAAGTAAAGGCTTCGTCTGCATCTTTGCGCTGGTTATTTTCAATGATTGTCTTTAGTCGTTCGGAGTCTTCTGGTAGTGAGGCAGGTCCAAGCACTCTAAGCAAAATTACTTCTTTGTCAAAGTCATGAGCCTCAGAAAATTTGCCAGGATTAAAACTTGCAGCCACTAAGAAGCTGTTGTGTGGGATGCCATTGATACGCTCTTTCCATTTATCATTTGTGAGAACTAGTGCCTCGGTAAAGTCCATCCGGTAGATATATCCAGCAAAGTTATTCTTGAAATCCCCGAGTAGCCTAACCAAGTCACTAAGTTCAAGAACTTGGTTCAAAATCTGCATAGGTACTCCCTACTTAATTGGTGGCAATCATGAGCATTTAAGGGTGACATATTCAAAGATAACCTTATGCTACCCAGACATACGTATGAAAGCACTTATATAGTCTAAACGAAGTTCAATTTCCTTAACAAATTTGGGGGAGATAACCCTAATGTTCCATCAATGTAATCGGAATATGTTCTTTAAAATTCTGGAAATCATGGTCTGTCGTTAAAATGCCGTAATTGCGATGACAAGCAGCGGCACAAATTAAAAAATCTGTATTACTTCCCTGAATGCCCTTCTGCCGACAGGTATTGTAGAACTCCGCCGCCAGTTCATAGTCTTCGGTCGCAAGCTCTACGTTGGGAAATGCTCGGAGATAATCTCTAAGCTTCATATACTGCGCAGGATGACGAATACCTGACAGTATTTCTTGCCGAATTGCGCCCAAGAGTACAACTCGTCCATCTAGAATCCAATCTCGCAATAAGGTAACCATTAGTCCATCATTGCTTTGGCTGCTCCCATCTGGACTATTTCGTCTCAGAGCTAATGACCAAACCGAGGTGTCCACAACCACTTTCATGGTTTCTGTCTTTGTTGTTTATTGTCATACTCATGGTCGTATTCAATAGTTCCAAAGAGTTCAAGAATTTTGAGTTGCTTACGTCGTTGAACATATTCGCGCAAGGCTTCTTCAACAACCGCCCGCTTCGTCCGATGCCCCCCAAGAAGGAGAGCTTCTTGAATTAAGTCGTCTTCAATCTGCAGATTTGTAGCCATGTACATAATGTTGCACAAACCTTCGCACAAATCCACCATGAAAAAAGTCTGGGGAGAGGTTTCCCCTAACTCCGCAACTCCACTCGATAGCGTTCTTTTAACGTCTCCCGGATATTCTGCTGCACAGGTTCTACCTCTTGGTCGGTGAGCGTCCGATCCGGAGCACGGTATACCAAGCGGAAGGCGAGGGAACGCTGACCTTCTGGAACGTTTTTTCCTCGATATTCATCAAAAAGGGCCACCGATTCTAGTAAAGTCCCGCCAGCATGTTGCATGGTCTGGGCAAGTTGACTGGCAGGTACTTCGATGCCACAGAAAAAAGCTAAGTCACGATCCACGGCAGGATAACTCGAAAAAGGCTGGTAGCGAACTTCTTTATCCAAAATTTGCCCAATCACTTCATCCAAGTCCAGTTCAAAACCAAAGCTTTGGGGAGGTAGGTCTTCTTTAGCAGCCAAACGGGGATGAATTTGACCAAATATTCCCACATATATACCAGAAAGCCAGAGGGATGCCGTTCTGCCAGGATGGAATCGTTCGTCCCGTTGGTCTGGTTGGTACTCAGCGTGAACTCCCAAGCTAGAAAGAACTTGCTCCAAGAGTCCTTTCGCGTTGAAGAAATCCCAGGGCTGACTGGCTTTTTGCCAGGTCCCCACGGCAGGAGCGCCAGACAAAATCCCCGCTAAATGGTCTATTTCTTCAATGCCATCTTCAGTACGACTAAAGACGCGGCCTATTTCAAAAGCTTGGAGGGGCGGATTGCCTTGCTCCAGGTTGTATTTCAAAGAAGCAAAAAGTCCTGGCAGAAGTTCAGTCCGTAACGCAGCATAGTCAGCCGTCAAAGGATTCGCAATCGTCACGACATCGCGGGCAGCACCAAGAAAATGGGCCAGGGTTTGAGCTTGTTTCGTGGAAAGCTCGCCGGTCGCTCGACTGGAAGGAACAAAGCTGTTGTGCAGAACTTCCGTCAATCCGGCCCCCCGAAAACCAGCCCGAAGTTTGCGCAGCACCGATTCATCTTGAGTAAGGGCTCCCCCTAGATCGGCCAAACTCGGCAGAGTCAGCGAGAAGTAGTCATAACCGACGGTGCGGGCAATTTCTTCAATCAAGTCGATTTCTCGTTCCACATCTCGCTGGCGGAAACCGGGAACGGAGACCAAATAGGCAGGTTGTTCGTCAGGACTGGGCGCGGATTGGACATCAAAACCGAGGTTCTTCAGCTGCTGTTCCATCCGTTCAAGCGGTAGCGCATCTCCCATCACTTGGGCAAAACGACTGGAGCGGAAAAGAATGGTTTTTGCCTCATTCACGCGATGGTCCAAGCGAGTCTGAGATGCCACCGTGCCGCCAGCTAAATCTAAAATCAAGCCCAAAGCTCGGTTCAGGGCATAGTCTAAGGCCGAGGCGTCCACACCTCGTTCATAGCGGGCAGAAGCTTCCGAGCGCAGACCGTGGGCGCGGGCAGACCGACGGGTTATTGCCGGATCGAAGAGGGCTGCTTCCAAGAGAATGTGCTGGCTGGTAGCGCGCACTTCCGTCGCCGCTCCGCCCATAACCCCTGCTAAAGCCACAGGTTGATCGTTGCTGGTAATCAGATGACTTTGCGCCCCCAGCTTGCGATCAGTACCATCCAAGGTGGTAAGCGTTTCCCCGGTGCGGGCAAAACGTACCCCCAGCGCCAACCCATGAATATCGCGGCCTAAAGTATCTGCGTCAAAGGCATGGAGGGGTTGACCCCATTCCAGAAGAATATAGTTGGTGATATCCACCAAATTGTTGATGGGGCGTTGTCCAGCGGTTTCTAGTCTGCGCTGGAGCCATGGGGGAGAAGGTTGGATATGCACTCCTTCAATCAACGTAGCAAAGTAAGCTGGACAGGCGTGGGTATCTTCTACACTGACGGTGATTTCCCCTTGGGGCACCAAGGGCGCTTCCGAAATCGGCAATTTCAGAGGGGCTCCGGTGAGGGCAGACACTTCCCGCGCAATACCAACCATAGAGAGCGCATCTGCCCGGTTAGCGGTAGAGGTCACATCAAGAATAATGTCATCCAAACCCAGAAGGGGGCGTATATCCTGACCTAGGGCGTATTCTTGGTCAAAAATATGAATGCCAGCAGATTCTTTCTCGATGCCCAGCTCATACAAAGAGCAAATCATGCCGTGGGAATAGACGCCCCGCAGTTTGGCCCGACGCAACTTCAAGTCAACGGTTGGTAAGTAAACACCTACAGGAGCCACCGCCACATAAATGCCCGCCTTGGCATTGGAAGCCCCACAAACGATGATCAGAGGCTCCGCTTCACCAATATCTACCGTACAGACTCCCAGTTTTTCTGCATCCGGATGACGCTGGTAGTCCAAAATCTTGCCAACGACCACTCCATCCGCCCAACTTCTGCGGTCAATAATCTCTTCCACTTCAAAACCTGCCATAGTCAGGCGGTCCGCCAGTGCTTGAGGGGCTAGGTCATGGTCAACTAATTCTTTAAGCCAATTGTAGGAAACGAACATGAAGCAAGGCCGACAAAGACGATCAAGTCCATCCTACGATGCAAGTTGTGCGGTCGTGGTCTCCCTCAGGAGAAGTCTTCTAAATTAGGGGATGCTAACAAGTTCTGTTTAGACGCCTTTAGCTGCTTCCAGAGCGCTTTGATATCTTTGTAGGCTTTCTCTGGAGCAAGTTTCCCGCCATTCTGCAAAGCGCAGATCATCGCTACCCGCTGAGAGAACTCTTGGAGGTTGGCGTCAAATACCATGTTGGGCAGGGTCTCTTTGCCGTGATAGGGACGGTAGGGGTAGATAAACTGTTTCTTTTCGACCTCTGACATGAGCTTCTCTACCCCTCCCCAGCGATATTATTCAGTGTTTAATATTGGCTAAACTTCCCAATAACTTTGCAGAAATCTCAGTATTTATACTATATCTACTTTTCCCCTTAATGTATTCATAACCTATCCCTTTAGAGAGCAGTTACTCAGATACAGATTCAGTTTCCTCTTCGAGAAGTCCCGTTTCATCGGTTTCAGGAACTACCGTAATCGCCTTCAGGAAATCATCTTCATCCAGCTTCTGGACCCGCACTCCGGTAGCCGCACGGGACTGAACGGATATGTCATCCGCACTTTGACGAATGACCACACCGCGAGCGGTAACAATCATCAACTCATCCCCTGGATGAACAACCCGAAGGGCGGCTAATCTATCTTCTTTGTTGCGGAAATTGATGGCTTTGACACCCATGCCTCCTCGGTTTTGAGCCCGGAAAGCCGTGGCCGGAACCCGTTTGCCCAGTCCCTTAGCTGTGACCGCCAAGACCCACGGTCCACTGGCCGTCGTCAGTTCCTCTTCCGAGATATCAGCGTCCACATCCTCTGGCGCTTCTTCTCCGTGAGGGAGCATATCCATGGCAATAAGCTGGTCCCCTTTCTTCAAGGTCATAGAACGGACCCCACGAGCCGTACGTCCGGTCGCTCTCAGTTGTTGCTCATCACAGTGGAATCGAACGGCGCGACCTAAGGCACTACCGACAATCAGATCATCTTGCGCGGAGACTTTGCGCACCCAACGCAATTCATCCCCTTCTTCTAAGGAAATAGCAATCAAACCATTGGCTCGGATATTCGCAAAAGCATTGAGGGTAGTCTTTTTGATGAATCCACCTTGGGTAAGCATGACTAAGTATTCAACTTCTGAAAACTCAGAGACAGGTACCAAAGAAGTGATTTTCTCTTCAATGGGAATCGGGAGAAGTTGCACAATCGCAGCTCCTTTGGCCGCACGGGAGCCTTCCGGGATTTGATACCCTTTCAGCGCGTATACCGTTCCCTTATTGGTGAAGAAAAGAATGGTGTCATGGTTGCAGCAAGCAAAGAAATGCTCCACGCCATCATCTTCTTTCATGCGGGTCCCCGCTTTACCTCTCGTTGCCCGTCGTTGGACGCCAAAGGTATCAATGGGAACGCGTTTTACGTACCCTTGCTCGGTGACAAAAACCACCATTTCTTTGTTGGCAATCAGGTCTTGGTCTTCGAGGTCACCCTCTCCCTGCATCAGCTGGGTGCGACGGGGTTGTGCGAACTTCACTTTCAGCGCTAGTAGATTAGTGCGGATCAAGTCCAGAATCATTTCCCGGCTAGCGAGCAAGCGCTGTAACTCTTCGATGCGTCGGGTGAGTTCGTCGTGCTCTGCTTCGATTTTGCCCGCTTCTAGAGAAGTGAGACGCCGCAGTTGCATGCTCAGGATTTCATTGGCTTGGATTTCAGAAAGCTGGAACTGCTCTATCAAGTGAGCCCGCGCTGAGGCCGTATCTTCTGCACCGCGAATCAGGGCAATCACCCGGTCAATACGGCCAAGGGCAATTAGATAGCCCTGAAGAATATGGTCACGTTCCTGACATTTACGCAATTCGTAACGAGAACGGCGGGTAATCACTTCTACCCGGAATTCCAAGAACGTGGTGAGGGCATCCCGGAGCGTCAATAACTGCGGTTCGCCGTTTACCAAAGCCAACAAATTCACACCAAAATTGCTCTGGAGCTGTGTTTGTTTGTAAAGATTATTGAGCACAACTCTGGGGTAGGCATCGCGCTTCAGCTCAATAACAATCCGCATCCCATCCCGGTCAGATTCATCTCGGATATCAGAAATACCATCAATTTTTTCGTCATTGACCAGTTCGGCAATTTTTTCAATCAGGCCTGCCTTATTCACCTGATAGGGCAACTCCGTGACAATGATGGCGTTTTTATCTTGACGGCCCCGTTGCTCAAGTACTTCGATTTCACAAATACCGCGCAGCGGAATCGAACCACGGCCAGTGAGGTAGGCTTCTCGAATGCCGGAGCGTCCTAAAATGATTCCCCCTGTTGGGAAATCAGGGCCCGGAATATACTGCATCAATTCAGTACTGGTCAACTCCGGGTTGGCAATCAAAGCCACCAGGCCATCGATCAGTTCGCCAGGCTGGTGGGGAGGAATATTGGTTGCCATGCCTACAGCGATTCCCGAAGAACCATTCAGCAGTAACTGGGGAAGTTGGGCAGGGAGGACCGTTGGCTCTTGTTGGGAACCGTCAAACGTATCCTGGAAATCAACCGTTTCTGCTTCAATATCGGCCAGCAGCGTATCTCTGGATAGTGGAGTCAAACGAGACTCGGTATAACGCATAGCAGCGGGTGGGTCATTGTCCACCGAACCGAAGTTGCCATGTCCATCGATCAGGGGCACCCGCATCGAAAAATCTTGCGCCATCCGCACCAAAGCGTCATAGACGGCAGAATCACCGTGGGGATGGTATTTACCCAGCACTTCCCCGACGACCCTGGCACACTTACGAAAGGGCCGGTCAGGAGACAAACCCAGTTCGTGCATGGCGTAGAGAATGCGGCGATGCACAGGCTTTAGGCCATCACGCGCATCAGGGAGCGCCCTGCCGACAATGACACTCATGGCGTATTCGAGATATGAACGCTGCATCTCACTACGCAAATTAGTCGATACGACGCGGCTTTCTTCGATCGTCATAAGGTCGCTCCCTTAAAGTTTGGTCTCTGACCTAAACATGCAAAAACCCCGGCCTTGGACAGAAATCCTGTGGCACGAGCCGGAGTTTAGATGAATGGTAGTTGTGCTCATTGCTACCAATTATTCTAGCATGCCAGAGGTGCAGACACCGCTTTGCTGGGGCGTGATTGAGGGCTCTCTATACCGCTCCCCAAAATAGTCCACACAGGGCGGAACTCTTTTTGTTAGGATGCTATAGAAAGGCCAGGAGTCCACTGTGAATATCCAGTTGAGCACAGACAAGTTTGCTATTCCTCTCGAGGACCTGCGCGATCTGTTTGACCTGGCTACGTTTTGGGCTCGAGACCGACAATTGGATGACCTCCAGAATATGATTTTGTTTAGTGATCCTGTGGTTTCTGCCTGGGATGGAGAAAGGCTGATTGGAGTTGCGCGTGCAACCACGGATGGCGTCTACCGGGCGATGCTTTGGGATGTAGTGGTGGACCCAGACTATCAGGGCAATGGTGTGGGCCGAACTTTAGTAGAAGGAGTTCTTGCCCATCCCTTGGTCGCTAAAGTAGAACGCATCTTCTTAAGCACCACCTATCAGCAAGGATTCTACGAGAAACTCGGCTTTGTGGAAAATCCCGGGACCTGTATGGTCCTGGACCGCTCAAAGACAGTCTCTGAAACTGTCTTTGAGGTAGTCGAAGAGGCTGTCGTTTAGCTGATTAGGGTGAGAGACAAAATCTACTAGCTTTAATTCATCCCAGGGACTTAGCCGTCTGAAATCTGATTTCCCTGAAAACCTTATGGTCTACCCGGCCTTAGTTTTCTGTGAGGCCATCGGTAGGTTGACTTAGAATATGGTTAATCCTGAATTGGCAAAAACCTTATGCCCAAAGCAATTTGGAATGGTGTGATCCTAGCCCAGAGCGATCAATGTGAGCAGGTAGAAGGGAACTACTACTTCCCTCCCGATTCGATCAACTCGGAGTATTTCAAAGAAAGTGCAACCCATACGACATGCCCATGGAAAGGGGTTGCCAGCTACTACAACCTGGAAGTAAATGGTCAAGTCAATAAAGATGCGGCATGGTACTATCCCTCTACCAAAGATGCAGCCAAGAATATCAGGGGCTATATCGCTTTCTGGAAAGGGGTAAAAGTATCGGCCTGACCGTTTTTGCTGGCTTATCGTAGGACCATGGATCTCCCGTAAGGGCACATAACTGTGTGCTCTTACAGATCGTGGATGCCTCTACAAACCCTCTTAGTTTAGCTGCCGGGTGATGCTGGAGAATGGAGAACTGGTGGTTCTGGTGGTCATCAATAATGAGATATAGAAGGCATCGCAAGCCTCCTCTATAATGAGAACCACCTTGACCCTTGAGCAGCTATCAAAAATCTTGATGGAGACTTTTTACTGTCTAGGCATAGATAGTAAAATAACTTTCTTTCTGCAAATAGAATGTTCGTAGAAAAACCATTATTGACAAAGATACTCAAGATTTTGAGTATCTTTGTCATACTTCTTATTGGTTCTTATATTTCTATTTGTATCTTCCTATATATTCGACAGGGGCATTATATATTCTTTCCCGATCGGCAAATTCGAGCTACCCCTGCACTTTATCATCTTCCCTATCAAGATATTTATATTTCTGTTGGCAAGCCGATAGGTGAAAAAGAAAAAATTAATGGCTGGTGGATTCCCTCTGATAGGAAGGGGGCTAAAACGCTTTTATATCTACATGGCAATAGTGCCAATATGGGCAAGGAAGTTGAGCGTGTAAGGCTATTTCATCAACTTGGTCTTTCTATCTTTTTGATTGACTATAGAGGTTTTGGAAAGAGTGGTGGAGATTTTCCGTCAGAAGCTCAAGTCTACGAAGATGCTGAGGCTGCCTGGCAATATTTGATTCAAAAGAATAAGGCTCGTCCAAGAGAAGTTTTTATCTATGGTCACTCTTTGGGAGGAGCAATTGCGATAGAGTTAGCACTGCATCATCCAGAAACACCAGGATTGATTATAGAAAGTTCGTTTACCAGGGCGAGAGATCTTGCCGTTAAGAATTGGTGGACTCATTACATTCCTCTAGATCTACTCTTCAACCAACAGTTCGACTCGATGAGTAAAGTTAAATCTCTGAGGATGCCCATTTTATTCATCCATGGAACTGCGGATACGGTCATTCCGTACCCCATGAGTCAGCAGTTATTCGCTACAGCGACTTCGCAAAAAAAACTGCTGCTGATTCCTGAGGGCGACCATGACCATAATTTTAAAATTGGGGGCTCTCGCTATCTGGAAACGGTCCGGGACTTTTTGAAGTCTAATCAGCGTTCCACACGACCTGGAGCCTACAGAAAAGAGTCTGAATCCCTAAATCTGCTCCAAGCCTCCCATATAAGGCCGTAGGGCTGTGGGGATAGTCAAACTACCGTCTGCATTCTGATAGTTCTCAAGAATTGCCACCAGGGTACGTCCTACCGCTAATCCAGAGCCATTGAGGGTATGGGCAAAACTAGTCCCTTTTTGATTTTGGTCCTTGAAGCGAATATCTGCTCTACGGGCCTGGAAATCTTCGCAATTCGAACAGCTAGAAATCTCTCGGTAGGTCTTTTGACTAGGGAGCCAGACTTCGAGGTCGTAGCACTTGGTTGCAGAAAAGCCCATATCTCCCGTACACAGGAGCACAACCCGATAGGGTAACTCCAGCATTTGTAAAATTGCTTCTGCATCCTGCACAAGTTTTTCCTGTTCTTCGTAGGAAGTATCAGGATGAGTGATTTTCACCATTTCTACTTTGTTGAATTGATGGAGGCGAATCAGACCACGGGTATCGCGCCCTGCACTGCCTGCTTCTCTCCGAAAACAAGGGGTGTGCGCCACATGATAGATAGGTAGTTGGGCTGCATCTAAAATTTCTTCCCGGTACAAATTGGTCAGCGGGACTTCGGCGGTGGGAATCAGCCAGAGGTCATCTTCAGGACATTGGAACAAATCCTCTGCAAATTTAGGCAGTTGTCCGGTGCCTTGTAGACTTTCGGAGTTAACGAGCAGGGGAGGAGAAACTTCTGTGTACCCATGCTCTAGGTGACGGTCTAGCATCAGGTTCGCTAAGGCCCTTTCCAGCTTGGCCCCAAGACCGACTAAGGCTACAAAGCGTGCTTGCGCTATTTTGACAGCTCGGCTGACTTCGAGAATACCGAGCTGCTCTCCCAGTTCCCAATGGGGTTTGGGTTCAAAATCAAAATTGCGAGGCGTACCCCAGCGACGAACTTCCACATTCCCTTTTTCATCGGCTCCCTGGGGTACCGAGGCATGGGGGAGGTTGGGCACCGTCAGGGCTAAGGCATTCACTTGTTCTTCAACGGCTCTTTCTTGAGCCGAGAGTTCAGCAATACGGTTTTTGAGGAGCGTTCCTTCTTCTTTTAGGACCGCAATCCCCTCATCCTGGGGATTCGTACGCATCCGTTGGCCCACTTCCTTGCCAATCGCGTTGGATTTGGCCTCTGTTTCACTGCGCTCGGTCAAGAGTTGTCTACGCTCCTGCTCCAGGGTGAGCAGGGTGTCCACCAAAGAGCCATAGCTATCAT
>JBAUTB010000004.1:0-12911 GCA_049582005.1 Gloeobacterales cyanobacterium
TGTCTTCGGTGAGGAGAATTGGTAAATAGTCGGAGCTATAGGTCAGTAATTTTGGTTGTAGGGTCTGAAGTAGTTTATAAGCCTCTTGCCAGTGATTGAGATGAGGGCTATTCAGGGAGTAGCCTAAGCGCTTAAGGGCAAGGGCAAAGACTTCTCTCGGGCTGTCCGGCAGCGTGATTTTCCGAGTCGGCCCCTGCCATAGAGCTTCCCAGCTTTTGATCGGGGCAACCCGTTGGCGGTTATAGGCAATCATCATGGTCCCTACGCGATAGGGGATGCCGTAGCATTGGTCCTCAATCCAACCCCACTTTTGCCAGGGGGGAGCGAGACTGGACAGCCGTTTCAAGCGCTTGGGGTCTAAGGGTTGCAGATAGGGAATCGCCTGAGTTAACCAAGCATCGCCCAAAAGACAGACTCCAGGAGGAGCAGTGGGCACAGGAGGCGGGAAAAATTCATTGGTGAGTTCTTTCCAGACATCATCTTGCTTGGACGGTGGAGGCTCGAATTGCGCCTTAAGTTCCTTAAAAGTTTCTTCGGGTTGCCCTTTGAGCCGAGTTTGGATTCTAATGCCCGTACGGGCTTTAAATCGTTCCCTTTCACCCGTAGGCCAAGCTTGGGCCAGCGTCTCCACCGTCAAATCTACGGGCTCCTGACCACCACATGCCCCCAACGCCAGGAGGCTAAACAGTAAAGAGCGCCTTTTCAAGGAACAATCAACACCGGGCAAGGAGCGAGATTGATCACTTGGTCGCTGACGCTTTTTTCTCCTTCAATCAAGCCAAGGCCGCGCGTCCCCATTACAATCAATCCGGCATCCACCTCATCGGCTACATCACAAATGATAAAAGCGGCCTTGCCTTCTTCGATACGCCCTTCCACGGGAATGGATTCCGCTTCAAAAGACTGGCAGGCACTATCAATAAAGCCTTGAGCCCTAGCTTCCACCTTAGTTTTGGCCTCTGTGAACTGCTGTTGCTGTTCTTCAGAGAGTTCTCCGGGCACAACGCTTGGAATATCAATCACCGAAACTAGTAAAATTTTGCTTTGGTACTTCCGGGCTACGTCTATCGCAAAAGGGACAGCACGCTCACTTTCGGGAGAACCATCTACAGGGAGCAGAATCGTTTCAAACATCGCCATGCTACGGTAGTGTCCCTTTTGTTGTACCACAGTTGTCCGTCCTCCTAGCCGTTGTTTCGGAATAGAAAGACTATGAGCGTCACCATAGTGTACAGCCCAAAATTTTTGGACCATGACATGGGGGCAGGCCATCCTGAACAACCCCAGCGGACGGCAGTCTGCGCAGCCTATCTAAAAGAAGCAAGCTTCCATGAGCATCTGCACTGGGTTCCTCCCCGGATGGCTACCCCTGAAGAACTGTCGTGGGTGCACAGTACGAGCTACATCGAACTGATTCAATCTTTGGCAGAGAGGGGGGGAGGGCGTTTGGATGCTGATACCTACGTAGGCCCTGCCAGCTATGAAGTGGCCCTACTCAGTGCGGGAGGCTGGCTAGTAGGCATAGACCAAGTGGTAGACCAGCACAGGCCTACCTTTGTGCTGGCGCGTCCCCCAGGTCACCATGCGGAGCGCCAACGAGGCATGGGTTTTTGTCTATTCTCCAACGCTGCCTTAGCGGCCCAGTATGCACTTAGGGTGAAAGGACTCTCCAGAGTCGCTATTTTTGATTGGGATGTACACCATGGCAATGGCACCCAGTCGATCGTGGAGCAAGACCCACGGATCGCTTATAGCTCTATCCATGAAGCTGGAATTTATCCAGGGACTGGGCACAGGAGTGAAGAAGGTCCCTATCAAAATGTGCTTAATATTCCCTTACCTGCCCATAGCACCAGGCTGGAATATTTAACGGCTTTTGACCAGGAAGTTCATCCATTTCTAAAACGATTCCAACCGCAGTTATTAATTGTGAGTGCTGGATTTGACGCCAATCGAGCAGACCCTCTAGCCAATATGGCCCTGGAACCAGAGGATTTTGGTACGCTCACCGAAAGATGTTTACGGATTACGCCCCAGTTGTTGCTTGGATTAGAAGGCGGGTATGACCTGGAAGCTTTGGGGCAATCTGTCGTTTCTGTCGTCGCCGCATTGGTAATAAACACGCAACCCAAGCAGAAGCAAGAATAATGTGCAGTGGACTCGATAAAATGGTATTTGTCTTCTATTGAGTTGCTGTGCTTAAATCCAGCTACCGTAAGCTCGTTCCCTATCTTCTTCCCCATCGGTGGGTTTTCCTAAGTGCCATAGTCTGCATGTTGGGCTTTGTAAGCTCCATGCCTCTCCTCGCTCAACTCGCCGGAAGTTTAACTGAACCGGTCAGTAAAGGAAATTTGGGAGGGTTGTCTCAGGTTTTTATCACAGCCGTTGTCGTATTCGTCATTCGAGGAGCTTTTCAATACGGTCAGGACTCCCTTATGGCCAAGGCCAGTCTCCAAGCGGTTACGGATTTACGTATTGATCTTTTTGCCCATCTTCAAAGTCTGGACCTTTCCTATTTCAACGAAAAGAAGTCTGGTGATTTGGCCTATAAGCTGACCCAGGATGTGGACCGTTTGGCGGATGTCGTTCGCAAATTCTTTAACCAATTTGTGCCCTGCATCTTTACCGTTATTTTTGTTCTGGGCTATCTCCTGTACCTGAATTGGGTCCTCACTATCCTCACTTTTCTGGTCGCTCCTTTAATTGCGTTGTCCCTGGGCTGGTTTGGCTCCAAGCTGCAAAGCTTCTCTCGTCAAGGTCAAGACCTTTCTTCAGACCTGGCGGGTTTATTAACAGAAATTTTTGCTGGCATTCGGGTGATTCGGGGGTTTGCCTCGGAAGATTATGAAATTCGTCGTTTTAGACGTTTGTCCCAGGAAAATCAAGCTGCACGCTTTCAAGCCGAATATATCAAAGCCGTTCAATATCCTGTAATGGCCGTACTCTTGGTGACTGGCGTATTGTCCGTGATTGGCTTTGGTACTTGGCAAATTGGGGAAGGCAAAATGAGTGCTGCTCAATTCCTCAGCTTCTTAACCGGGATTGTGCTTCTGATTGACCCGATTTCTTTTAGTACGTCTAACTTTAATGAACTCAAGCAAGCGGAATCTTCCGCAGATCGCCTTTTTGAACTGCTCGCTGTGAAACCCGTTCTGGTAGAAAAACCAAATGCCGTGGCCCTAGCTGCCGTAGAAGGCAAAGTTGAATTCGAGCACGTTCTTTTTGGCTATCAGGCTGAGCAACCTGTCTTACAGGGTGTTAGCTTTACCGTTAATCCTGGTGAAGTCGTGGCCTTAGTTGGGCCTTCCGGTTCAGGAAAATCTTCTCTGGTGGGCTTGGTCCCCCGCTTCTATGACCCTCAAGCAGGAAGAGTGCTCGTAGATGGGACCGATGTGCGGGATGTGACCTTTGAGAGCCTGCGTCGTCAGATTGGCATTGTCCCCCAGGAAACGGTCCTTTTTTCTGGAACAGTGGCAGAAAATATTGCCTACGGTCAGGACCGTTTTGATCTGGCAGAAGTCGAAAAGGCAGCCAAGATTGCCAATGCTCATTCGTTTATTTCTGCTTTGCCCAAGGGTTACCAAACCATGCTGGGTGAACGAGGAACGAATCTATCTGGGGGGCAGCGTCAACGTATTGCTATTGCCCGTGCCGTTCTGCTCGATCCGAGAATCTTAATCCTGGATGAAGCAACCAGTGCTTTGGATACGGAGTCAGAAGCACTCGTCCAAGAGGCCCTCAATCGCTTGATGGACGGCAGAACCGTTCTCGTAGTCGCGCATCGACTCTCCACTATTCGGCAGGCAGACCGGATTCTAGTGATAGAACAGGGCCACGTCATCGAGGAAGGCAACCATCAAGACCTCATGGCAATTCGTTCTGGACTTTATCGTCAACTTTATGAGCGGCAGATGCAATCGGTGGGTTAATACAACGGTTCGCCTGTTCATGATGGAATATAACGAGCAGCTGATTAGGACTCATTAAATCCATCGCTGTCGCAATCAGAATATTAACTATTTTTACAGTCTAGATTTGTAGAGATTTACAGTCTTTTCGTCTCTACTCTTCAGCATATTTTCAAGGAAATGTTAGATTGAGCGTAAGAGGTGAATAAGTGCGATAGCAAGAAAGCATCTGCTATCCGATCGAAAATGATGAAAAGCCAATTTCCTCCTCTTTTACCCGTGAGCTTTCTAGGGGAGAATAGCTGTAAAAGCCGTTTAATCCATACCCAGCCAAAGACACCCAAGAGAGCTGTTCCTACTCATGTAAAACAGCACGTTTCAATCGCTGAGTTTACGAAAAAGTGCGGATTCTCCCTGTTCCTTTCGCTGACCTTGGCTTCAGGCCTATGGGCCACCACGTATATACAGCCTGCTAGGGCCTCTCTTCTGGATCTCATCTTTCAGGGCATCCAGGTGATTCAGCTGTCGAATCTATCGGATCAGCAGGAGGTCGCACTAGGTGAACAAATTAATCATCAACTGCTGACAACGGAGTTTCACCTACGGAATGACCCGGTGATTTCTAGCTATATCAATCAGGTGGGTCAGCAACTGGTTCCCTTCAGTGGGCGACCCCAGATTCCCTACCATTTCCAAGTAATCCAAGACCCACAGATCAATGCATTCAGCACGATGGGTGGCTATGTCTATGTCACTACGGGATTACTCGCTGTTGCGGATAACGAAGCCCAGGTAGCCAGTGTTCTTGGTCACGAAATTGGTCACATCTCGGCTCGTCATGCTGTTGAGCAGATGCGTCAGCAAGCTATCGTCTCTGGAGTTGCCAGTGCGGCCAGCCTCGATCGGGATCAGGCGGTCAATATCGGGGTCGAACTTGCCTTGAGCCGACCGAATAGTCGTCGTGATGAGTTTGAGGCGGACTCGCTAGGTTTATCGATGCTAAACAGTGCAGGCTATGCCTCCAGCGCTATGCCTGCTTTTCTGGAGAAGTTAACCCGTTATCCTTCAAGTCCTGCGTTCTTGAGTACCCACCCTGCCGTCCCTGACCGGATCAACAGGTTGAACAACCTTATTCAGGTGAATCACTTCGTCGGTTCTAGAGGCTTAGATAATGCAGGGTATCAGACAACCATCCGTTCACGCTTGCCTGTGCCAACCCGTTGATTAGGCTTAGCAGACCCCTAAAAGGCCCGCACCGATGCGATGAACTCTTCAATGAACTACTGGAGGATTATCAAGGCTCACAAGCCATTCTTGGCGAAAGCAGAATATAGCTACTTGCCATAGGAAGGCAGTTTTTTATCCCAGTTACCTTCAGTGTCTGAGAAAAACTGGTCCACAGCGTCATCCCCATGCTCTAGGAAGGCGTTTCTAAACGTTTTCCCTGCACTTAGGTTTTCCAAGAGCTGCTCACGAATACTCTTGGATTGTTGTTCCTGCTTATCTTTTGCTAGTAGCATGGCTTCCCTTAGTTGCTCTCCTTCATCTTATACTGCCCAACTCCAAGCGTGTCATTAGCAGAGAGAATAATTTTAGCCAGGCGAACTTCACCGTCTGAGTTTGGAATATAGCTCACCAGTAATCCCCGCTCGATATCCCAATGTCGCAATGTCTTTTCCCACTCCGTTAGTTTTTCTTGTAGGTAGCCTTTATGAGCAGTTGTCAGTTGCACACATAAGCACATACCTACTTTGTTCCCTGCAATGAGGTCCGTTGCCATCGATAAATCTACTAATAGCTGATAGATACTGTATCCGCCCTCAAGCTCAATCTGCCTGCGAAGAAGTTTAATAAACTTCACATCCTTTGCTTCAAACTTTCCTACCATCAGTTTATTCTGCCAGGTAGTCAACTTTGGATCTTTTTCACGAAACCATGCTGGAAATAGAACTTCAGTCCAGTAACGCTCGGCTGGATCGAGTTCTTCTAGAAATTGCTCTTGTATCGCTTTATCTGCCTGCTGTAAAAGTAACCAACGGGTAGAAATGAGACAAACTTCAATGAGAACAGCCAATACGTATTTCTTAGAACGCAATTTCCCAGGGCTCAAATTACGTATCCAACTAGACAGCACTTTGAGTCGTTCTGCAAGTAATGGTTCATATATTTGGGCTTCATCTATCAATTTGGACAATTCAGTGGAGATTTCTTCTGCAGAAATTTTTTGTGACATTTTCCTAGACTTTACATTTTTATCTTTCAAGAAGTCTACAACCTTACTGTTCAACAAATGCGCGGCAATTGCTCTCCACTCAACCTATCAATAATGCGACGAGTCCCAATTCTATTGCGCATCGTCACGAAGGAACTCTGCT
Source organism: Gloeobacterales cyanobacterium (assembly GCA_049582005.1). Classification (GTDB taxonomy): domain Bacteria; phylum Cyanobacteriota; class Cyanobacteriia; order Gloeobacterales; family PMM-0068; genus Sivonenia. Next base: position 6,284 of record JBAUTB010000004.1, read on the forward strand.
TTGCTTCTACTCGGCCTATGATGCAGGCTTCCGCACCTAAGGGATGGGAACGAAGGATCGCCAGGGCTCTTTCCCCCTCAGCCTCCGGCACGAAAGCAATGAATCTTCCCTCATTGGCGACATAGAGAGGATCTAAGCCTAGAATCTCACAGGCTCCCTGGATATCTTCACGCACAGGGATAAGGCTTTCATCCATTGTGATTGTGATACCCGCAGCCTCGGCAATTTCATTCAAAGCACTCGCCAACCCGCCACGCGTTAGGTCTCGCATGCAGTGAATGGGGATTTCCTCAGCGAGTAGTTCCAATACCAGATTTGCTAGGGGAGCTGAGTCACTTTCAATCGTGTTCTCAAACGCCAATCCCTCTCGAACAGCCATGATCGCCATGCCATGACGCCCAATATCTCCATTGAGTAACACAACATCCCCTGGCTGAACCCGTTGAGGTGCTATCGGTTGCGCCTGCTCGATCCTCCCAATGCCAGCCGTATTGATAAAGATGCCATCGCCTTTGCCTCGGTCCACCACCTTGGTATCGCCCGTGATGATCTGCACTTTGGCCTTCTGAGCGGCTTGTTGCATCGATTGTACGACCCGCCAAAGCGTCTCCATCGGCAACCCTTCTTCTAAGATGAATCCGGCACTGAGATAAAGCGGGCGTGCCCCAGCCATCGCCAAATCATTGACCGTACCGTTCACCGCCAGAGAGCCAATATCTCCACCGGGGAAAAAGAGCGGTTGAACGACGTAAGAATCGGTGGTAAAGGCAAACCTTCCCCCTTGAAGATGCATCGTTGCCGCATCATGCCGGACGTTGAGCATCGAATTGCCAAACGTTGACACAAACATCTCTTCAATCAACTGATGCATCAACTTGCCGCCACCCCCATGCGCCATCAAAATCTGGGGATAGCGCTCAAGCGGGATAGGACAAGACATGCTAAAGTCTTTGTTTTCTTTCATCAACTCAAGAGTCGCTTCTGTCATCCAGTTGCTTGGGAGTCAGCAACCAGGCAAGTTCTCCGGCTTTAGCTTGAATGTCTTCCCAATGGTCAACCTGAAACCTTATACAGGCCAAGGCCGCTGTAGGCATCGGTTCGTAGCCTCCCGTCAGTCGTCCGAGCAATTCTTCAAACCCTGGATTGTGACCTACCAGGAGCACACAGGAACTGGTTTTGGGCAGACGGCGCACAAGGGCGAATAATTCATCGGAAGAGGCAGCATAGATACGTTCGTCAAATTGCGGCTGGATATCAAGTTTGGCTGCTTCGATAACCGCCTCGATCGTCTCTTTGGCCCGAACCGCCGGGGAGGCGAGGATCAGATCTGGCAGGGGCTTGCGCTTTTTGAGCGCTTTGCCGATGGTCGGCGCATCTTGTTTCCCGCGTGTTGCCAGGGGACGGTCGAAATCAGGCAATCCAGGATCATCCCGACTCGATTTTGCATGACGCAGCAGCAAAAGGGTTTTCATGGGCGGCCTCTTCACCAGCTAGTTACCGATACCGTTAGTTATGAGTCTGTTTCAGAGGACTCCTCGATCAGGTTCTGTTTCGAAAGCTTCAACTCTTTCCACAGTTTGTGGATCTCTTTGAAAGCATCTTCCGGCGAGATTTTACCCCCTGTTTGTAGAGCGCAGAGGAGGTCAACCTTGTTGGCAAATTCCTGCAAATTAGCATTAAACATATAGTAGGCAAGCGTAGGCTCTCCCTGGTACGAGGCAAGCGGATTGAGAAATTCATCTTTGATAGTCATAAGAGGATGTCGGAGCGTCAAGTTTATCCTAGCGTTCTCCAGCTAGCCTGACGTGTTTGTTTTCCTCCATCTGCTCGGTTGGATGGAGTAAGTTTGTCTGTGCTGGTGGAACGTCTAGTACACAGGTAACTTAAGCGGTCATTGGGTGATTTAGCGTGAACCCGTAAGTTTCTTCAAGAGGTTATCACCCTGCAACCGGAAAGAAGTTTTCTGTTTTGAAGACAGGACCCGGACGGTCAGGAATATCTGTTTTTTTAATCAAACCGGTCAGAACACTCCCTGGCCCAATCTCTACCGTCCGTTCTACTGAGAGCTGCGCCAGTTGGATCACGGTTTCTCGCCAGCGCACGGGACCATCAATCTGACGCGCTAGCCGTTCTTTGAGGACCGTTGGATCTTCCGTGGCCATGGGTTCGGTATTAGAGAGAACAGGGACCTGCGCCGTCTGGAAAGGGATAGCTTCTAGAATTTCTCGAAAAGCTTGAGCTGCAGGTGTCATCAGCGGAGAATGGAAGGCTCCGCTGACAGCCAGAGGGATGAAGCGTTTGGCTTTGAGTTGGCTTTGTATCGCTGAAACCGCTTCTTTAGTTCCTGAAATCACTACCTGACCAGAGCTATTGTCATTGGCCACTACCACGCCATCGATCTCTTGAATTAGTCTGTCGAGCTCTGTCCGCTCAAAGCCAAGAACAGCCGCCATACTGCCAGGAGCCTGCTGGGTTTGTTGGTCCATGAGCCAGGCCCGCTTTTGTACCAAGTTCAACCCTGTTGCAAAATCGAAGACACCCGCAGACCAAAGGGCCGTATATTCTCCAAGAGAATGACCACAGACCACATCGGGAACCTCTCCTAAGGCGCGGTAGTGCAGGGTAGCGGCAGCAGAAACGACATAAAGACAGGGTTGGGTATAGAGCGTTTTATCCAATTCTTCCTGGGGGCCTACACACCGCTCTGCCACTGACCAGCCCAACAGCGCATCGGCTTCTTCAAAGAGGGATCGTGTCAAAGGATGGCTGGCCATATCCCCAGCCATTCCCTGTTTCTGAGAACCCTGTCCCGGAAATACCCAAGCAGTCTTAGTCATGGTCCATCCCTATCGTTCTGGGGATTTATTGTTGCATTCTCTGGGATCTTAATGCGCAAACCAAACCTATGGAGGTTATTAGAGCAGCACAGGCAGACCTTATATTGACTAGCTATATTTCAAGATGAGCGTCCCCTGGGAATTGATCGTTCCAGCCCAGCCAGGATTGATCACTACGGTAGCCTCACGCATTCTCATAATCGCTGGTCCAGTGAGTTGTGCTCCAGGCCCAAGCCTATCCCGGTCATAGAGCGGGACTTCTTGAAAAGCTTTTTCTTTAAACCAAGCCCGGACCAAAGCGTTAGGTTCATCTGATTCACCGCTTACTTCTTCCCAAGCGAGAGGAGGGGTCACTTCTAGGGCGCTCAACCGTAACTGAACCCATTCAATCAGAGCCGTGGGATCACACCAACCATAGTGTTGCTGGTGTGCCCGATGAAATGCTTGCTCTAGTCCAGGTTCCAAAGGCAGATTCAATTCAAAAGACTGTCCTTGATAGCGTAAATCTGCGGTCGGAAAAAGCTTGGGTTCATGCAAGTCTTTCTGCGCTTGTTGGGTCAGAGGTTCCAGTAAGGTTGGCCATTGCTCTTCTGGAATAGCTTGCAGCAATGTAAAAATGGGCCGCGAATAGTCCCGCTGCAAATCTGAAAGAGCCATCCCCAACGCCGAGAGGACTCCTCCGGCAGCCGGAATTAACACCGTGGTCATGCCCAAGGACTCGGCCAAATCACAACCATGCATCGGTCCCGCTCCGCCAAAAGCCAAAAGCGCAAAATCCTTGGGGTCAAATCCCCGCTCCACTGAAACCACTCGCAGGGCCTGGATCATATGAATATTGGCGACCGTACGAATTCCTGCCGCCGTCTCTTCTGGAGTGAGCTTGAGTTTTTGCCCCAAGGCGGTGATGGCGACTGCACTGAGGGCCCGCTGGAGAACCACATCCCCGCCTAAGACCGCCCCCTCTTCCAGATAGCCCAGAAACAAATTGGCATCTGTAACCGTAGGTTTGCTCCCTCCCTGCCCATAACAGACAGGTCCTGGCGAAGATCCCGCCGACTGTGGCCCAACCCGGAGGGCTCCTCCTGCATCTGCCCAAGCGATGGACCCCCCTCCTGCGCTCACGGTATGAATGTCAATTTGAGGTAAACGGACCGGATAACCACATATCGTTGCTTCATGACGGGTTTGGACTTGACCTTGGTAAATTTGAGCGACATCGGTACTGGTCCCTCCCATATCGAAGGTAAGGACATGCTCATATCCAGACTCTTTGGCTACCTCCAAAGCCCCACGCACTCCTCCTGCCGGACCAGAAAGTAACAGACTTGCGCCCCGTTGGCGGCTATATTCCAGGGTGTTAATGCCACCGGAAGACTGCATGACGAGGGGCTCAGGCAGCCCAGCCCTCTTAGAACGTTCTGCCAAGTTGGATAGATAGCCGCTCACCTTAGGACTGAGATAAGCATTGACGACCGTGGTGCTAAACCGCTCATACTCACGGAATTCTGGAGATATCTGGCTAGATAAAGAAAGATGAATATCCGGAAATGCTTGAGCAAGGGCTTTTCCCAGCTGCTCTTCATGGCTAGGGTCTCTAAAGGCAAAGAGAAAACCGAGGGCAATTGCTTCGATGACCCCTATATCCACCCACGGCCGGATCTGCTCGATGAGCCTATGGACCTCCGATTCCGATAAAGGTGTCAAAACTCCTTGGGGACCGATCCGTTCTTGGATGGTAAGTCTACGCGGTCGTGGAACTAAGACGGCTGGTTTAGGTTGCTTTAGGTCATAAAGACTGGGACGATTCTGCCGACCCATGGCCAAGAGGTCTCGGAATCCTTCCGTCGTCACAAAAACAACCGATGCCCCCTTGTTTTCCAAGAGGGCATTGGTAGCAACGGTTGTCCCGTGCGCAAAAATATCCACATCCTGGCTAGGCAGGCCTGTGCGTTGAAAGGCTTTAAGGACCCCTGCTGATTGGTCTTGAGCGGTAGAAAGGACTTTGGCCGTAATCAATCGGCCTTGCCCAATCAAGACTAAATCAGTAAACGTCCCGCCAACATCTACACCCAGTCGGTACATGCATCACATGCTAATGCACATGGGTATGTCCGTCTCCATGACTATGGGCCTGTTTGTGCGGATGCGGATGGGCATGTCCGTTATGACGATGCTCAGCGTGACTGTGTCCGTTATGCACAGGGCTCTGTTCAGCCAGCTCCGATACATTCAACAGTTCACTGACCAAGGGCTCTATCCATTGAGCAGCCATCTGACAGAACTTGGCATCTTCGTTGACACAGGGGAGATGCTGACAGGGCACTCCCTCTTTATCAAACTTTTCGAGGATATGAGCCACATCCAGAATTGTTTCATGGTTCTCTGTGCAGAAACCAATCGGTGCAAAGACCAGTTTTTTCGCTCCGAGATGCAAGAGATTTTTGGCGGCCTGCGTCACATCGGGGGTGGTCCACTTACCAGGGGTATCGTGGTTCAACCAACCGATAGAAATCAATGGATAACGGGTGATCATTTCTGCCCGCACCGATTCGTAGAGCGCTACGCTTTCATCCACGCCTGTGGTAAATCCACGGGCATCGATAGGGCAGCCATGGTTCATCAAGATCACCCCAACCTGGGAAGAAGGATAGGGTCCTTGTGCTTGTTGAATGCTCTGATGGAAAAAATCTGCCAAGAGTTTGTGGTAGTCCTTGGCATCGAAGAAAGAAGGCAAATAGCGCATCGCCTTGATCCAACGGTCTTGGTGGCTCAGGGCTTCATTGAACTGCTGGAGCGCCAAACCACTGGTGAATACAGAATCCACTACCAAAAGGGGATAGAGAATCACCCGCTCAAAACCTTCTGACCGGATTTGTTGGAGTACTTGCTCTGGCAAAAAAGGCTTGCAAAAGTTAAAGGATTTGAAGACTTTTACCTGTTCGCCAAAGCGTTGCTGGAGTGAGGCTTCAATGCCTGCCCGCTGACCTTCGAAAATACGGTTGTGGGGAGAGACGAAGTCCCCATGGCTATGCCATTCCCGCTTGTCTAGAAAACTCAAGACCTTGGCGACCCAGAAAAATAGGGAATCGGGGATGGTCACAAATTTAGCGGTCAAAAGGCGCAAGGCACTTTCGTTATAGTCAGCAAAATGAGCATAATCTTCCACTTCGCCATAGCCAACCAGCAAAACAGCAACTTTTGGCTTCCCGTTCGTATGAAAAGTCTTTTCTTCAATTTCTAGATGATTCACTAATGGACCCCGCCTGTACCTGTGTCCAGGGTACTTTACCCATTCTGAGAGCCTTGGATAAGTGCATAAATCCTTCAGCTTTGAAAGATTTCGGCCTATTGAAGTCAAATTGATAATTTATCGGGTAATCAATATCCCTTACACGTAAAAGAAGTCAAACCCAAGCTGATTTTGTAGAAGACGAGCCATTATTTCAACGATAACTTAGACCGTGCTAGTCTAGGTTCCAGAGTTTTCTGGATGCTTCCTGACCATGCTGAATGCAGACAAAATACCGTCAAGGCCCAGAAGCAAATGGATATCGAACAGCCAACGTTTTTTACACTCCTTAATCGTGATTGCCCTGCCTGTTGGGATAGCCCTGTGTTCATCCGAGGTCCTATTCAGCCAACCCGCTCTTGCTGCAAATTGTAGGGAACGTCCAGGAGATGCAGACCTTTACAATTCCAATCTGGTGCCATCCCTATTTAAGAAAGAACATCCTTCCCTGCCATTTTATCGGGGCAGTGCCCCAACCCAAGCAGGGCTAGAACGGCTGAAA
>JBAUTB010000005.1:0-60327 GCA_049582005.1 Gloeobacterales cyanobacterium
AGAACCCAGAACTCAGCACTTGCCATCCCCGACAAAGCTCTTGGGCAAGAGATTCTGCCCGAGGGCTATGGACTACCAACAGGAATTCATCTCCCCCGATTCGGTAGTAGTACTCATCAGCCTGCAAAGACTGGGCCAACAATTGGGCAAGAGAAGAGAGCATTCGGTCTCCCAGCGTCCTTCCATAGAGCTGGTTATAAAGCCTAAAATTACGCAAGTCGCAATAAATTAAGGCTCGGTCTTGGCGGTCTTTCAGACATTCCCCTAACTCTAGCTCCAACATATCGGGGTCGATAGGGCGATTGAGCGATTCTTCTGCTTTACGCATGGACCTCTCCCACCTCTGATTGCATAGGTCCAGGCAAAATATCAGGAGCCGTAGGCAAACAGACCGTGAACGTAGTACCTAAGCCTTCTTTACTCTCTACTGCGATCTGTCCGCCAAGACTCTCTACTAGAGATTTAGTGATGTATAGTCCCAAACCAGTCCCCTCCCGCTCTCGAGTCAAGGGGGTATCTAAACGGTTAAAACGGTTAAAAATCTGTTCCAGGAAAGCCTCTGGGATACCAATACCCTGATCCCTCACGGAAATCGAAAGTTTACCTGGGATTTTAGGGTCTATCCAGGCTTTTAGCGCAACCACGGTGTCTTTTGGAGAATACTTAAGCGCATTGTCCACGAGGTTGGTCAATATTTGCTCTAAACGGTCTTGGTCAGCCCATACCGCTGGTAATTCTTCGCTTAGGTTGAGATCCAATTGATGATGAGCGGTTTTTTGGGATAGGTTTTCCAAAACTCGGTCGATCACATCTGCCAAATCTAACCGTTGAGGGGCATTTCTCAACTGCCCAGACTGAATTTTGGAGACGATCAAAATATCTTCTACCAGACGGGTCAGGCGGTCTGCTTGGTTTTTGATAATCCGTAGAAATCGAGTCTGCTGGTCTTCAGGCAATTGCCCACGTGAGCGTAATAGGGTATCGACGAAGCCTTTGATACTCGTCAAAGGCGTGCGCAATTCATGACTAACGGTAGAGACAAAATCTGATTGGACCCGATCTAATTGGTCTTCCGGAGCAAAAGTCCACAGTGTTCCATCTTCATGGTCTTGACATTTGACCATGAAACTTTGCCAGTACCCTTCGCGGGAGAAGGGGACACTTGAATTACTGGCTATATCTTTTAATTCGGGAATCCATTGGTATATCAGTTTGCCTTTGGCTTGCCTATCACTGATTCCGGTTAGGTCACCCATCGTTTTATTCCAAAACACCACCGTGCCATCCTGAGCGGTATAGACCAAACCCCAGGGAAGAGCATTTAGGATATTCTGCTCAAAAGACATCTAAGGTAACTACTAACACGATAAGGGTGGTTTGCGTACGGAAGAAAAGGTTAAAACCCTCAACCAGTGGGGGATCCAGTTTCCAAAATTACTGAGCTGAACTCATCTCTTGATTCTGGACTATCGGTAGCTCCAGGCAGTAGCCAGCGCCATAAACAGTCTTGATGAATTGAGGGTGACGAGCATCGGGCTCTAATTTTGTTCTCAGGTGACGAATATGGACACGGATGGTTTCAATGTCATCATCAGGGTCATACCCCCAAACCTCTTTCAAGATTTCGCCGGGGGAAACCGTCTGACCATGACGCTGGAGAAGACAGTGCAAAAGCTCAAATTCCAGATGAGTAAGCTTGATCACTTTTCCGAACCAGACCGCTTCAAATCGCTCTGGGATGAGGGTAAGAGCCCCAAAAGAGAGAATTTCAGAATGTTTCGCTGCTTGGGGAATCCGGTCAGTACGTCTAAGCAAAGCCCGCACTCTAGCCAAGAGTTCATCTAGTTCAAAAGGTTTAGTCAGGTAATCATCGGCTCCGGCATTGAAACCTTCAACCTTATCTTTGGTCTGAGTAAGAGCCGTGAGCATGAGGATGGGGATGTCAGAAGTACGTTCGTTACGACGTAACCGCTGACAAACGGTAAAACCATCGACCTGTGGCAACATAAGGTCTAACACCACTAAATCTGGCATCAGCTGCAGAGCCATGGCCTGCCCTTTAATACCATCTTGGACCGTGGTGACGTCATAACCTGCCATTTGGAGGTTAACCTCCACCAACTCTAGGATGGCAGGATCGTCATCAATCACTAGAATACGCGGCATGGAAAACGCTACCTTCCCTTTAAGTTTTGTGAAGCTTTATTTATTAACTGCATACATAATAATACATTCGACACAAAGCGGTGCATAGCGATCCCCGGCAAGACTAGGCAAAAATACCTGGAATCTTGATAAAAGTTTAAATTTCTTAGGGGTTGAAATGATTCCTGAGTAGGATGCGTGGGTTTTTCAAAAAGTTAAAAAATAGCTTATGGGTAAAGAAATATACAGGCACTAAGTTAAACAGGGAATTATCTTTAACAGCAGCAATATTGAGCGATGACTGAGCTGACCTCTCCCCTATTTTCTCTATCCTGGGCAGGGACAACCGATGTTGGTCGCGTGCGGGGCATCAACCAGGATGCTTACTACGCCAATGATCGGGGCCTTTTTATTTTGGCGGATGGGATGGGCGGGCACACGGCCGGGGAAGTTGCTAGCTCATTAGCCATTAAATCTGTGCGCACATTTTTAGAGAGCAAACATTGCTCTTCTCTAGAGGTGGAGAAGTCATTGTTACAAGCAGCACGCATCGCGAATCAGGACATTCTAGAAGATGCTGCGCAGCATGAAGAACGTGGGGATATGGGGACCACCCTTGTCATCGCCTGGGTCGTAGATTCCTATCTCTGGTACACCCATGTGGGCGATTCTCGACTCTACCGATGGGATGGCTCTTCAAAAGTTCTATCGCGTTTGACAGAGGACCATACCGTGGTCGGGGAGTTGGTCGCTAAAGGATATGTCCTACCCGAGGCCGCAGAAAAACATCCCTATCGCAATGTCCTTAGCCGATGTCTAGGACGCCCAAACCTGGAGCTAGGGCTGGTCCAAAAAATTCCTTTACATGCCCAAGACCGCTATCTACTCTGTAGTGATGGCCTTACCAAAGAAGTTCCAGAGCAGGAAATAGCCCAAATTTTATCAACATACCCAGAGGACCAGGAAGCCGTAGAAGCCCTGGTTCACCAAGCCAATGCGTATGGCGGTAGAGACAATATCACCGTGGTACTTTTTAGCATTTTATGAAGCCTTATAAAGCCCATTTTATTTTCTGTCAGGTTATAACTGCCCCGACGTATTCAGAAATCATGTGGCAGAGGATAGAACAGAACGCGCTCATTGGCTAGCATGGTCACGCTTAGAAGGGATGGGACCAATACGGCTGAAGCGCCTTTATGAACATATGGGGTCCATGCATTGCGCTTGGCAAGCAGACCCTCGCAGATGGCTGGAAATATCAGGATTTAGCTTGAACCTTATGGAGCAGCTCCGTTCCCAGAAAGCTTCTGTAGAGCCAGAGGCGCTCCTGGAAAAGTGGGAAACAAAATACGGACCATTTTTGACTCCTGCTGATAGAGCGTATCCCGCCCAACTTTGGGAGATAGCAGACCCACCTCCCGTGCTCTATTACCGGGGAAACCTGGGTCCGTGGGAACCGGCGGTGGCCATTGTCGGGACGCGTCGGGCTTCGGAGTATGGCCACCGCTGGGCCAAAAAATTGGGCTTTGAGTTAGGGCGTTTGGGCTTTACGGTGATTTCTGGTCTGGCCGCAGGTATTGATGGATCTGCCCATCGGGCCACTCTAGAAGCGCAGGGAAGAACCGTGGCGGTTTTAGGCTGTGGGGTAGATATTGCCTATCCCTACCAGCATCAACGGCTGTACCAATCGGTCATCGCCCAAGGTGGAACCATTCTCAGTGAGTATCCGCCAGGCACCCCTCCCACTGCTGGCTATTTCCCTCATCGCAATCGGATTGTAGCGGGGCTTTCGAAGGCGACCCTGATTCTGGAAGCCCCAGAACGTTCTGGGGCCCTGATCACCGCCTATCTAGCTGCAGATTATGGACGGGATGTGTATGTGCTACCGGGCAGCCTTGATATGGAGTGTTCCCTGGGCTGTCTCCAACTTGTGGATCGGGGCGCTCATTTGATTCTCAGCACAGAACAGCTACTTAAAGATTTGGGGGCGGCGGGTAGTCAACGAGAGGCCATTAAGCGTAGCTCCTCACCCACGCCCCTTGAGTTAGCCGTTGAGGAAAAAACAGTTTGGGAAATTTTGACAGCTCACCCACAGTCTTTTGATCAAATCGCCCTTAAATCCGGCTTGGATACCGGAGTACTTTCCGCGCTCCTAGTTAGTTTGGAACTGAAGGGAGGGATAGAGCAGCTTGCCGGTATGCAGTACCGTCGCTGCTAAGCGCATGAATAATCCTAAAAAGTCAGCAGATAGGTGCGGAACAGTTCTCCCGCTTTAGAGGACTGGATTTGGCTGCCGACCTGTTTGAAGGTCGTCTCCCAATCTTCTAGCTCCGTGAAGTAGACTTCTGTTCCTTTGGCCATTTCCATGAGGCCCCAAGCATCTATCCACGGGGAATTGGGCTCCACCACCTCGAACAATACAGGCGCACCGGGTTTGACTACTCTGCGGATTTCGATCAGCACTTGGGCAGAGTAATCCAGGGGCATGTAGTAGCTAAGGCCTAAAGCAAGGACCAGATCAAAGAAATTTTCTTCGTAGTCCAAGCGATGGGCAGCTGCCACCCGCACTCCTTTGAATAGCTTGGAATTGAGTTGAGGGGCACGAGAATTGATCACTTTTGCCAAGGCAGGGCTCAGGACTTGGCCCCAGAAATTGGCTTGCCATTCAGTCCAGGGATAGAAGAAGAAATCACCTCCACAGGCTACGTCCAGACAGCGATCATTTTTTTTGGGTTTGGCGAGTTCCCAAAAAGGAACGCGAAGACGTTTTTCCAAGCCGCCAGTAGTCAATTCTCGATAAAACGTTGAACTCGTTACTTCTTCAGGGAAATCCCAGACGATTCCTTTGCCTGACGCTTGTGCCTCTCGGTTGAATCGCTGGATAAGGGGAGAGAGTTGTTCTTGCCAGGGGTCGTAAAAATCCATCATGAAACTAGGTAACGCTCAGGCCTCAAATTGATTAGGAAGGCATACTGGTTTAGGTAGATTTAGTTCTACACCAAAAAGGGGGCAGGTTTCATTTAAAAAAGAACAAAATCTTCATGGATGCATCAACACATCGCCTGATTCTTGATCAAAAAGGTACATATTGGAAGGGTCTATGACCCAGCCAGAGAGCTCGTTTACGGAGAAATAGACGTTGGGGGAAACTTTGGCCTGCAGAGGCTGGCTGTCCTGTTGATCTGGCCTCGGCTGAATCTCCATGACTACATTCGTTTCGCAGCCCAGAGCTTCCACGACCAGGACTGTAGCCTGTATATGGGCTTCGGGCAAGGAAGCAGGACGCACATGCTCTGGTCGAATGCCCAGTGTTAAGGGACGCTGAGGGGTCAGGTTCTGCCGCTGTTGCTCGGATAGGGCGATTGGTTGCCAAAGCCACGGGCTCTGGATCAGCCCTTCTTCATCCACCAGCGCCGGGAAAAAGTTCATGGATGGAGAACCGATAAATCCTGCGACAAAGCGATTCGTAGGCCGACGGTAGAGATTGAGGGGCGTATCCACCTGCTGAATTTTACCGCCCCGGAGCACCGCAATCCGAGTCCCCATGGTCATCGCTTCGGTCTGGTCGTGGGTGACATAGACGGTGGTCGCTTGCAGTTTCTTTTGGAGTTGGACAATCTGGCTACGGGTTTCTCCTCGTAGTTGGGCGTCCAAGTTGGAAAGGGGTTCATCCATCAAAAAAACTTTGGGATTGCGCGCCATAGCCCGACCGAGGGCCACCCGCTGTTTTTGGCCTCCAGAGAGCTCTTTTGGTTTGCGGGTCAGGAGATGGTCGAGCTGGAGGGTAAGAGCTACCTCTTGCACCCGCTGATCAATGGCTCGCCGATTGGACATGAGCCCACACAAGAATTTCTCGCCTAAGCGGTACTGTTGCTGACGACGTAGGCCAAAAGCAAGATTGTCATAGACCGTCATATGGGGATAGAGCGCATAACTTTGGAAAACCATAGCGATATCACGAGCTTTTGGCGGTAAATGATTCACAGAGGTATTTTCAAGGTATATTTCGCCACTGCTGACTGATTCTAAGCCTGCAATGATGCGTAGCAGAGTGCTTTTTCCACAACCAGAAGGCCCGACCAGAACCATAAATTCGCCGTCTTCCACCGTCAGATTGATGTCATGGAGAACTTGAGTTTGTTCGAAAACTTTGGATACAGCGCGGAGGTGAACAGAGGCCATGCGGCTTTGGAAGATAAGTAAATCTATTATGGTGAAATTTAACATGCTTGTCGGGCTGGGGTTCTATAATCATCCGAAAAGTCTAGGGGCGATCTATTGCGTATGCTTTCCCGAAGAACCTTTATGGCTTCCTCCAGTGCTCTATTCTTGCTGGGGGCTTGTGGCCAACAGGAGAACCCCTCTGCCAATACGAAAAGTAACAAAATCATCTTTTGGACCATGCAGTTAAAACCGACCTTCGACGACTATATGGCCGGACTGATCAAAGATTTCAATAAGCAGAATCCCGAAATTGCTGTGGAATGGGTGGATGTTCCCTGGGCAGATATGGAAAATAAAATCCTAACGGCTGTCTCGGCCGGCACTGCTCCCGATGTCGTCAATTTGAATCCACAGTTTGCCACCAAGCTCGCCGAAAAAAATGCCCTCGTGGATATGCAGAAAACGCTTTCTCAAGAACAGCAAGCCCTTTACTTTCCCAATATTTGGAAATCCAATCAGCTAGGCAATACCGTTTTTGGCTTGCCTTGGTATGTAGGGACAAATATTACGGTTTATAACCGAAAGCTTTTCGAACAAGCAGGGATTAAGCAAGCACCTAAAACCTATCAAGAGTTGGCCTCTGCTTCGGAACAGCTAAAAGCGAAAACGGGGAAATATGCTTTTTTGTTAACGATGGATGGAGGCCAAGTCCTAGAATCTATGGTGCAAATGGGTATGCCCCTACTGGATTCTGACGGCAAAGCGGCCTTTAATAATCCGGCGGGCAAGGCCGCCTTTGACTATTGGGTGAATTTGTTTAAGAAACAGGTTATTCCCCGCGAAATTTTGACAGAAGGCCATCGGAAAGCAGTAGAACTTTATCAAGCGGGGGAGTTGGCTATACTACTCATCGGTCCCGAATTTATGCTGGATATCAAACTCAATGCTCCTAATATTGCCAAAATTTCGGATGTATCTACACAGATTGTTGGTCCTAACGGAAAGATAAGTGCAAGTGCCATGAATGTGGTAATTCCCAATAGTTCTAAAAGTTTAGATAGTGCTGTTAAATTTGCTCTATTCCTCACCAACGCAACGAACCAGCTGAGTTTTTCTAAGGTAGCCAATCAACTCCCTTCTGTCATCCAGGCTACTAAAGACCCCTATTTCACAGCAAAAAGCCCGTCTTCCGATGCTGAAGCTAAAGCACGGGTAATTAGCGCTTCCCAATTAGCTCAAGCAGAAGTTTTAGTTCCGCCTGTCAAAAACGTGGATAAATTGCAAAAATTTATCTACGACGAACTTCAACAGGCGATGCTCGGAGAGAAAACAACCGATAAAGCGATTGCCAGCGCCGCTGAACAGTGGAACGCTCTAGGATGAAGCTAAATAGAACCCTAACCCCCTATGTTTTCCTTTTTCCGGCCCTGCTAATTCTCGCCGTAGCTTCTTTCTGGCCGGTACTCCAGGCTATATATTTAAGCTTTACCGATTACGACATTATTAGGGCACCCAATTTCATTGGGCTTAAAAACTATGAACAGCTATGGAGGGACCAACTCTTTTGGAAAGTCTTATTTAACACGCTGATTTACATGGTAGTGGTGGTCCCTTCCTTGGTCGTTTTACCTCTTTTTCTGGCTATTTTAGTCAATCAGAAAGTAAGGGGAATTCAATTTTTCCGGGCAGCCTACTATGTCCCTGTTATTGTTTCCGTAGTGGTGGCGGGGATCGCCTGGAAATGGATCTATGCCGAAAATGGATTACTAAACTACTTTGCCTCCATCTTTACGTCTGTAAAAATACCTTGGTTGACTGATCCAAGTACGGCTATCTTCGCCATTATTGCAGTCACTATTTGGAAAGGGCTAGGCTATTACATGGTGATTTATCTGGCGGGTTTGCAGACCATCCCTCAAGACCTCTATGAAGCTGCTGCTATTGATGGTTCCGATGGTTGGCGCAAGCACCTTGATATAACGATCCCCATGCTGAAGCCCTATATCGTATTGGTAACAGTTATCTCAGCTATTGCGGCGATGAAAGTTTTTGAAGAAGTCTATGTAATGTCACGAGGGGGCCCCGCGAATAGTTCTAAAACGGTTGTTTATTATCTCTATGAAAAAGGATTTAGTAGCCTAGAAATGGGATATGCATCCGCTATTGGCGTAGTTTTATTTCTAGTGGTTTTTTTGCTCTCTGTGATCAGTGTACGCTCCGTTGATCCGACGGGGGGAAGCATGCAATGAATATAGCGAAAAATACAGTTCAGTACATTTTATTAATCACGATTGGAATTTTGATGATTGGCCCCTTGCTTTGGCTGGTCAGTACTGCCTTTAAATCTAACCAAGAAAATATTTTTCTCTATCCGCCTCAGCTACTTCCGGCTTCTCCCACCTTCAATAACTTCATTAAAGTGTGGAACAACAACCCCTTTGCTCGTTATCTATTCAACAGTGTCTTAGTCTCAGGGATCACCGTTGTTCTCAATCTGTTTTTTTGTTCTTTGGCGGCCTATCCTTTGGCCCGCTTTAATTTTAAAGGAAAAACTTTAGTCTTTTGGTCGATCATTGGCACGATCATGATTCCTTTTCAGATCACGATGATCCCCCTCTATATTTTGGCGGTCCAACTCAATCTGAAAAATACCTACATGGGCCTCATTTTTCCCTATATGGTTTCTGCCTTTGGCATTTTTCTACTACGACAAGCGTTTGCGGGCGTCCCCAAAGAGCTGGAGGAGGCCGCTCGCGTAGATGGTTATTCCAGTCTGGGCATTTGGTGGCACGTGATGTTGCCTTCGATCCGTCCTGCCTTGACCACCCTCGCCGTATTTACTTTTATTGCCATGTGGGGAGACTTCCTCTGGCCTTTAATTATCTTGGATGACCCTAAGTTTTACACCCTGCCCTTAGGCGTTGCCAACCTGTCTAGTGCGTTTGCTGAAGATTGGCGTTTGGTTGCGGCTGGCTCGGTCATTTCTATCCTGCCCATTCTGATATTTTTTGTCTTTCTCCAGCGATTCATTATTCCGACCGATACTGGCAGTGGGGTTAAAGGATAATCAACATGCAAGTTTATACGTGCACCGTCTGCAACTATACATATGACCCAGCCGAAGGAGACCCTGGCAATGGGATCCCGCCAGGAACTCCTTTTGAGGCTTTACCCACCGAATGGATTTGCCCTGTTTGTGGGGCCACTAAAGAGGAATTTGAGCAAAGTTAAGGCTCCCTTTGCTTTCTCTCTTGTTTTAGGTCGCTTTCCTTGCTAGAACTCCAATAGGAAGGACTAAGAGAGGTCATAGAAATGACAGTACGTAAATGCACAAGCTGCGGTTATACCTATGACCCATCCAAAGGAGATTCAGATCTAGATCCAGATGCTGGAATTCCTCCCGTACCTCCTGTTGAAATCCTGACCAATGAATGGATTTGCCCAGCCTGTGGAGCAACCAACGAAGAGTTTGAGCCAGATTAAGGACGCTCGGGGTGCCCGATCAAAACTTCGAATTGCTCTTGATTGATACGCCTGGCTTCATATAAAGTTTCAGCAATTTCTGAGATAGTGAGCACAGCGTGGCCTTGATAACCCCGTTGCTTGAGCGTTTGTTTAACGCCCTTTCCGTGGTCGATCAGGACTACGATATCCTGAATTTCCAAACCCTCAGATTTGAGCTTTTCAGCTCCTTCCATCACACTCTTTCCCGTAATCAGAATGTCATCAATAACCACGATGGTTTCCCCTTTTTCGTAGGCTCCTTCAATCAGTCTGCGCGCTCCATAGGTCTTTACTTCTTTCCGTGGAAAAATCATCGGATAGCCCAAGCGTAACGCTAACCCTGTTGCCGTAGGCAAAGAGCCATAGGGAATTCCTGCAATCCGATCAAACGCTAGGTCTTTCAGAATATCGGCATAGGCCGTTAGAATCTGGTGAAAGACCTGTGGATTCGAGATAATTTTGCGCAGGTCGACATAGTAGGGAAAAGTTAAACCGGAAGATTGGACATGGTCGCCAAAAGCAATACAGCCCATGTCATAAAGCTGTAAAATCAAATCTTCGTAAGCATGGTGCTCCAACAAGCAAACATTAGGCACCCATACGGAACAAGTAGGATTTCCACTCGCGATTCGATGACGCTCTTGATTGATCACTTCCCGCAAATTATCAATTTGTTTAGTCCGTTCAGACGAATGTTCATTATTCAATAAGCTTTGCGGCACCGGGATAATTAAGCCATCTCCATTCGCATCTAAACCTGCACCCAATAGCTGAGCCAGGGTGTTATCATCAGGCCAACTATTAGAGGAAAGAATCACCCGCTCAGGCGCAAGTTGCCGAATACGGGCTAAGGATTCAGGCACGGCCACCCCCACCTCTAACCCCAATTGTTCTGGAGTGCCCCAAGTTTGGGCTTCCCTTGTAATCTGGAGGAAGAGGGGCGAGTCAGCGGAAGGATATTCCTGTAGAACGGATGCTGAAGGATTAGAGGTTATACAAAGAACAAAGACCGCTTTATCCGGATAGAGCAGAAAAGGAGCTACTACATCCTGTCCGGCATAGGGGATCAAGGTAACAGCATCGACTTTCCAATGGAGAAAAATAGTTTGGGCAAAAACTGTGGCTGTACTGAGGTCACTATGTTTAGCATCCAAAATAACTGGAATATACTCAGGAATAGCAGATAGGATTTTACGTAATAAATCTAATCCTTCTGGCCCAAGTGCTACATAAAATTCCAAAGTTATTTCATAGGCACAGACTAAATGCGCAGTTTGGACAATTAAAGCCTGTAACCACATTTCTAACCCATAAACCTCTGGCACACCGTCCTCAGCATAGAAAGAAACAGGCACCAACTCTGGGTCTGGATTAAGTCCTATGCACAATAAACTCTGATTACGGGCAATAGCTCCATTTAGCTTATCGATGAAGTTCATGCCTTTCAGTTTACTCGCTAGTAAGTGAAAACTAGGTGGGCAGGGTAACTCGAACTACTGTTTCTTTACTCATGACATCTTGAGCGATACTTTCAATGGTTAGCTTTCCACCATGCAACTCTGTCAAACGAATGGCAATAACCAATCCTAATCCTGAACCCTGCTGCTCATGGACACGTCTCTCAAATTGCACATAAGCCCCTAAGTTGGCAATTTGTTCAGACGTCATCCCTCGCCCTTGATTCGTGATAGACAAGATAAATTGTCCATCTTTCACCCCACTGCTGATATGCACAAGAGTTCCGGTCGGAGAATGCTTAAAGGCATTGTCCACCAACTCATCGACGATCTTATTAAAGTTAATTTCTGAGATTCTGATCGATGAATCTTCTAAGGCTAAAACCAGATCTGATTCTCTCTTGAACTGCTTTGCCTTTTGGCTAGCTACGGCAGTGACCACCCTCTTGGCAGAATGGCTGTGACTGGACCGCAATATTTTAATTTTCTCTGGATTCGTTGCCGCCAGTTCCAACTCTGCATAAAGTAGGAAATTCTGAATGACGCGATGTAGACGCTCCCCCGAATCATGGATCCTTTCCACCATCTCCAAAATCTTGGGCCGTTTTAGTGAGTTGTACTGCTGAATAATCGTTTGAGAAAAACCAAGAATTGATGTCAAGGGAGTCAGCATTTCATGGGGAAGTGCATAGGCAATGCCACTACGCAGATTATCTAACTTTTGCTGAGAGTGTTTGATAATCACTTCTTGCTTCTCCAGGCGGGAGTGAACAGCCCCAAGTAATTCTGCACGCGTAAAAGGCTTAGTCAAATAATCATCTGCCCCCTGCTCCATAGCCTGGCGGATATCTGCTTTATCTGCTTTAGCGGTCAGAAAGATAAATGGAATCAACTCCGTTTTCGGATCTTTGCGGAGAATTTCTAAGACCTCATGCCCACCCAGCTGAGGCATCATCACATCACAGATAATGAGGTTGGGAATTTGCTCTTTCGCAAGCTGCACCCCAATCAAACCATTTTCAGCACTGAGAATCTCAAAGTGTTCAGCTTCGAGTAGTTCTAAGACATTGTTCCGAACATAGTCTTCATCTTCGATGACAAGAATTTTGCTCATGGGTTATAGCCGTTTCTGGATGATTTATGGGCAGCGTAACGGTAAAGGTTGTTCCTTTTCCTGGAGCACTCTTATAGCTAAGGGAACCTCCATATAACTCCACGCAATTCTTGACAATCGTTAGTCCTAGTCCTGTCCCTGGAATATTTTCAACATTACCGCCTCTATGGAAGGGCTCAAAGAGTAAACGTTGGTCTTCTAGGGGAATGCCAATCCCCTCGTCTTTAATATGGAATACTGCCTGATTATCTTTACAAGATAGGTTGAAAAGTATGGTTCCACCCTTGGGGGAATATTTAATCGCATTGGAAAGGAGATTATTTAAAATTTGGCGGAGTATTCTTTCATCAAAAAGAGTATTCACACAGTTGCCTTTGCGAACAAACTTTATCTTGTAACGGCTATCAATATTAAGCTTCACCTCTTCGAGGATCTCTAGACAGAATGATTCTAGGCTGATCGGTTCAGCCGTTAATTCAAGTTTCTTGCCTTCTGTTTTACCCAGTACTAAGACGTCATCTAATAGCTGAGTCATATGCTTAATGGCACTTTGAATTTGGTGCAGGTGCCTCTTTTTTCGATCCTCAGGCCACCCTTGACCATAATATTCCAGCAGTTCAGCGGAAGACAAAATAGTGCTCAAAGGAGTACGGAACTCATGGGAAGTCATCGCTACAAAGTGAGACTTCAGTTCATTCAGTTCTTTTTCTTGCTGTAAGGCTTTGCGAATTTCAGTTTCAGCGCGTTTGCGTTCTGTAATATCAATCCCAGTGCCCCAAGAGGCCCAGCCAGGAATAGGAAACTGCTTGGATAAATTAGACCATGCCAATGTTTTTATAGTGCCGTCTTTACATCTAATATCCCATTCCCAGTTACGATAATTATTTCCGCGTTGAATCCATTCTGTTAATGCTTGTTTGGGATAGGTCTCAGCCGGATAAAGCAATTCCAATGCTTTTGGATTATAAATTATTTCCTCGGCACTATAACCAGTTACCACTTCACATTCTCGATTCCAGGCAATAATATTTCCTTCTGCATCCAGGGCATTCATCATCACGGGCATCGTCTGGACAATCAAGCGGAGGCGTTCCTCATTCAGCTTCAGTGCTTCTTCAGCATGCTCCCGATCAACAATTTCCTTAATGAGTTGTTGGTTCGCATTGCTGAGCGCTATCGTGCGCTCTGTAACTCGGATTTCCAATTGTTCATTAGTCTTTTGCAGGACTTCTTGAGCTTTTTTGCGGTCCGTAATGTCTACGGCCACCCCCACCATCCGGAGCGGATCGCCTGCCTGATTCCGCAAAACTTGGCCTTTACCTTCCACCCAATGCAGGGTGCCATCAGGCCAGATCACCCGAAATTCAGTTTCGTACTCGGCTTTCCCTGCTATCGCCTCAAGCACTCTTTTGTGAACATGTGCACGGTCTTCGGGATGAATTGATTCGAGAAAAGTTTCATAGTCAGGGTAACGAGCCCCCTTCGGGACAATAGACCAGGTTAGGTCCTTAAATTGTTGCAAAGTATCGGCTTGAATATCCCAGTCCCAGGTACCCATTTGGGCTGCTTGCATGGCTAGTCTGAGTTGTTCTTCGCTTTTTTTAAGTTCTTCTTCTTGATGCTTAGCAGTGGTGATGTCTTGAATCTGATTGACAAAATATAAGGGTTCACCTTGAGCATTGCGGACCAAGGAAATATTCAGCAAAATCCAGACGATATGTCCAAGTTTATGGAAGTATCGTTTTTCTAATTGCTGAGCGCGAATCTCTCCGATGAGCATTTGCTGCATATTTTCCCAGGTTTTTTCCCGATCCTCTGGATGCGTTACTTCCAGGCAACCAGTCGCTAGCAATTCTTGCTCTGAATAACCAATAATTTCACACAAGGCCGGATTCACCTGTAACCATCGACCATCCAGGGAGACTAAGGCCATCCCGATGGCCGCACTATCGAATGCACTCCGGAAACGTTCTTCACTTTCTTGCAAGGCTTCCTGGGTCCGCTTACGCTCGATGGCATAGCGCAGAGAACGGGAGATCAGATCAGCCGCGTTGACCTGTCCTTTGACGAGATAGTCCTGGGCTCCTTCCTGGACGGCTCTTAGGGCGAGGGTTTCATCGTTCAATCCTGAGAGCACCACAATCGGAATTGCAGGAAACCGCCCATGTAACTTGGTAAACGTATCGAAGCCTTGGCTATCCGGAAGCGAAAGGTCTAGTAAAACAGCATCGAAAGACTGCTCAGAGAGATGCTCTATCGCTTTACGGAGTAGACCAACACAGGTCAGATCGAAGTGTGCAGAACTCACTTCGGACAGCGTTACCTGAAGAAGGCGAGCATCTCCTGGATTATCTTCAACCAACAGCACTTTGATTCGCTCAGGGGACATAGACGTCACTACTTATCAGCAGGTAATTTCACAATCGTTAGCCAAAAAGCCTCAATAGACTGCACTACTTTAATAAATTGATCCAGATTTACAGGTTTTGAAATATAGCAGTTTGCATGAAGTTCATAGGCTTTGAGAATATCTTCTTCTGATTGAGAAGTGGTTAGAACAACTACGGGAATTCTCTTCAAGTGGTCATCGGCCTTAATCTCTGCGAGCACCTCACGGCCATCTTTTTTAGGAAGGTTCAAATCCAGTAAAATCAAGTCCGGATGAGGAGCGTCTGCATACTTACCTTCTTTGCGCAAAAAAGATAAAGCTTCTACGCCATCGCCTACTGCGTTTAAGTGGTTATGCACTTTGGCATCCCTGAGGACTTCGATGCTTAAGCGCACATCCCCGGGGTTATCTTCCACCAATAAAATCTCAATCGGCTTGACCATGGGTCTATTGCTCACTGTGGGTTATCTACTCCTCGATCTGGAATGGTGAAGTAGAAAGTAGAACCTTGATTCAGTTCTGACTCCACCCAAATACGACCTCCATGGCGTTCAACAATTCGTTTGCAAATGGCCAAACCGATCCCGGTCCCCCTATATTCAGCGCGATTGTGCAGACGCTGAAAAATCAAGAAGATACGATCTTTATACTGCGGGTCCATCCCAATACCCTGGTCTTTAACAGAAAATACCCATTCTCCCTCTATCTGCTTAGCGCCAAGATGAATGTGAGGCACCTGCTCCCCTCGGAACTTGATAGCGTTCCCGAGCAAATTCTGGAGCACCTGGGTCAGTTGCCCCTCATCCGCCATGACTTGAGGCAAGGGGGCATCGTGGGTAATCACAGCTCCGGTCTCTTCTATGGTGATCTTGAGCTGAAGCAGCGCTCGCTTGAGCACCTCCCCATAGTCCGTCAGCTTAAAGGGCTTACCCTGAGTTCCCACCCGTGAATAGGCCAACAGGTCATTGATCAGGGTCTGCATGCGACCAGCGCCATCTACCGCATATTGGATGAATTCGTGGGCATCCGCATCAAGTCTGTCTTTATAGCGACGTTCCAAAAGTTGTAGATAGCTTGCCACCATCCGCAGCGGTTCTTGCAAATCGTGAGAAGCCACATAGGCAAATTGCTGGAGGTCCGAGTTGGAGCGGGCCAGTTCCTGTCGCTGTTTGATCTCTTGTTCCAGCAGTTGGGCTTGGGTAAGCGCAATTCCTATTTGATCCCCTAACTGTCGCATCAGTTCAATTTCAAAGGTCTCCCATTGCCGAGGAGCAGCGCACTGATGGGCAATCAGGAGTCCCCAGACATCCTCTTTGATTAAAATAGGCACTACCAGGTTGGCCTTGACCCCAAACTGTTGCAGAAATTCGACATAGCAACGCTCAATGTCTTCCTGCTCTATATCGGAAACAAAACCGACCCGTCCCTGACGATAACGATCTTTAAAATCTTGATTGAAGCAAGGGTCGACAATGTTTTGTGCCAACGTGACAGGCCAGCCAGGAACTACGGCTTCTTGGACGACATGGCCTGAACCATCGGATTGCAATTGGAAGATCAAAACACGGTCTGCCTTGAGTAACTGCTGCACCTCCCTGACGGTAGTTTGAAGAATTTCTTCCAACTTCAAAGACTGGCGAATATTCAGGGTGATCTCAGAAAAGAGCTGAGATCGCTTGCTCTGCTGGCGGAGGACTTCTTCTGCTCGCTTGGCTTCAGTGATGTCTTTAGCTACCCCGACTACCCGTATCGGTTTGCCTGTAGCGTCACGATAGGTCTGCCCCTCCGCTGCTAACCAATGCAGCGTTTGGTCAGGCCAGATTACGCGATATTCGAGCCTATAATCCTTGCCTTCTTGCACTGCCCGCGTCAAGGTTTGAAAAACAAGCCCACGGTCTTCAGGATGGATAAAATTGAGAAAATCTTCATAGCTCGGAACAGAAGCTCCAAACGGAAGCCCAAATACCAAATCCACGCGACCAGAAGCTACCAGTTGATTGGTGCGGATATCAAAATCCCATGTGACCATACGGGCGACATCTAGCGCTAGGCTCAGTCGTTCTTTACTCTCGCGTAGCGCCTCTTCCGCCCTTTTCCGTTCGGTAATATCAAAAATAGTAGACCGACTCATGAGGTAGTTACCCTGAGCATCCTTGACCGCCGTTGAATTCAGAATCACGGGCAAGAGGGTGTCATCTTTGCGAATCAGTTGGAACTCTAGATCGTGCACCCAGCCCTGTTGCTGGAATTGTGGAAAATTCTCTTGAAAAGTTTTTAATCCCTCAGCAGTGAGCAACTCAGAGAAATTTTTCCCAAGAAACTCTTCACGGGTATACCCCAACATGTTGAGTTCAGTCTCATTCACCCGAATGATAGTGCCCTCTTTGTTTAAGGAGTGGTACCCACAGGGGGCATAGCTGTAGAGGTCTTGAAACTCATCAGCATATCTTTGCAAGGCCTCTTCGGCCTGTTTATTGGTCGTAATATCTGTGATCGTCCCGATGTAACCCGTGACTTCTCCTGAGGGGGATGTTTGTGCAACCCCCTGACCAAAGACCCAAGTGGTCACATTATCAGTTCTCTTAAAACGATACTCCGACTGAAACGGCCGATGCAGACGTACCGCTTCATACCATTCTGTTAAAACGCGCTCACAGTCATCAGGATGGATAGCTTGACCCCAACCCTCTCCTAGAGATTCTTCTGCAGTCATGCCTGTGAGTGCACACCAGCGTTCATTGACGTAGCAGCAGTGTCCCTCCGCATCGGTTTGGAAAAGACCAACCGGTGAAGCTTGGGCTAGGGTCGCATACCTATGCTCACTCAGTCGTAGTGCTTCTTCTGCTTTCTTGCGTGCTCTACGGTTTTCTGCCTCCCGCAACTCGCGCTCCACAGCCGGGAGGAGCCGTTTCAAATTATCTTTGGGTAAATAGTCATGGGCACCTGCTTTCATGGCGGCGACAGCTTTATCTTCCCCGATTTGACCCGATACCAAAATGAAGGGCACATCCGGGATCCGCTCTTGGGCCAGTTTGAGGGCATCTAAACCGCTAAAACGTGGCATATGATAATCAGAAATAATCAGGTCCCAAGCCTGAGACTCCAAGGCAACTTTCATTTCTTCAACGGTTTCTACCCGTGCATAGGTGAGGTCATAGCCGCCGCGATTCAGTTCATGCCGCACCAAGAGGGCATGGTCTTCCGAATCTTCTACCATAAGTAAACGTAGCGGTTTGCCCATCTAAGTCCTCCTCGTGGGCAAAGATTCATTTAAAACAAGCCAGTACAACCCCAGTTGACGAATGGATTCTGTAAATTGGGTAAAGTCTACAGGCTTGCGAATGTAGCTGTTGCAGCCCAACTCGTAGGCACTGATTAGATCCGGGTCCTCTTTCGAGGAAGTGAGGATAACAATGGGAAGATTGCGCGTGCGCTGATCCCCTCGCAGACGCCCTAACACCTCTAAGCCACCGATTCTCGGCAGTTTCAAATCAAGTAGAGTGAGCATGGGCATCACACTCAGGTCACGCCCCGCATAGGTTCCCGTTCCGAATAAATAATCTAGGGCTTCAGCGCCATCACGAGCGACTATGATTTCGTTGTCCACACCACTTTTTTTGAGGGCACGCATCGTCAACGCTTCATCATCAGGATTATCTTCCACCAGCAAAATCACCTTATCCGCCATTACTTCTCCACGCACAATGTGAAATAAAACGTTGCACCCTTTTCCAGGGCTGCTTCCGCCCAGATCCGACCGCCGTGACGGTGAATGATGCGTTGGACCGTAGCTAAGCCAATACCTGAACCCGGAAACTCTGTTGTCCCATGGAGGCGTTGGAAAGCTCCAAAAAGTTTGTCCGCATAGGCCATATCAAAACCGGCTCCATCGTCCCGCACAAAATAGGCCCGTTGCCCATTCGGTTGGCGGATGCTCCCAAATTCGATGTGTGCCTCTGGATGACGAGCCGTAAACTTCCAAGCATTGCTAAACAAATTCTCCAGAACAATTTTGAGCAAATGAGCATCTCCGTCGGCTACAAGTCCTGGAGCGATGATGCACTCCACTACCTGGTCTGGATGAGCTTGCTGTAATTCTGTCGTGATCGTCTCAGCCAAAGCGCTGAGGTCTACCCGCTCCCGGTGCATATCACTGCGGGTCACCCGTGCCAGATTCAGCAGATCGTCAATTAGGTGGGCCATGCGTTGGGCGGCAGCCCGAATGCGTTGTAAATAGTCTCTACCCTCATCATCCAATCGTTCGCTGTAGTCTTCCATGAGGACTTGACTAAACCCATCAATGCTCCGCAAGGGTGCCCGCAGGTCATGGGAAACCGAATAGCTAAAGGCTTCCAGTTCTTTATTGGCTACTTCAAGCTGCATCGTTCGTTTGGCTACCCGTTCCTCCAGTTCGGCGTTTAGATGGCGGATCTCTTCCTCAGCCTGCTTACGCTCTTCTTCCAGCCGCTTTTCCAGCGTAATGTCACTGCCAATCCCCAAAAATCCGGTCAACTCCCCCTGCTCATCGCGCAAGGCTGTTACAGAGAGTAATACAGGGAAACGGCTTCCATCTTTACGGATGTAGGTCCATTCATTTTCATCAGGAATACCCTGGCGGGCCTTAGCCACAAAAACTTCAAACCCTGGTTCAATGTGCGTTCCCAGTTCTCTTGAAAGAACCTCTGCACGCTGAACAATTTCATCGAGATCATGAATTATTGCCGGAGTAACTTTCCCCACCACTTCTTCGGCACTATAGCCAAGCCAACGCTGAGCAGCAGCATTGAACGTAAGCATAATGCCCTGCGGATCGGTGGAAATAATCGTGTAATTAGCGCTGTCTAGGATGGCTTGCTGGAGTCTGGTCGATTGGCGCAAGGCCTCCTCACGCTGTCTCTGCTCTTCTTCTCGCTGTTTAGTCGTACTGATATCTCGGGTGAAACAGCGCGTATGAATGAATTGACCGTCTTCCCAAAAGACATTGGAATCGATCAGGACATGCTTAATGGAGCCATCCTTGCACCGGAGTCTGGCTTCATAGTTATGCAAGGTCTCGTTAGCGCTGAGTCGTTGGAGAATATCTTCGATCACCTCTTCGTCTACATGGAATTTAGCAATATGCTGGCCCACGTACTCTTCATGGGAGTAGCCCAAAAGCGCAAGTTCCGCTTGATTTGCTCGTAGTATATGCCCCGCAGGCCCGACCCAATGCAAGCCAACTGCTCCATGCTCAAAGAAGTCAGTCAGTTCTTGTTCCCTACGGTTCATCTTGGTCCCAATCTGTTTAGACTCACTTTCTATTCGTCCTTTTCCAAGCAAATTTCGCATCAGCTCCAACTTGGTAATAACCTGATGTCCTAGGGTTCTTAAGGCTTCTACCTGTTCTAAGTTTAGCGTGCGAGGCACATAGTCCATTACACATAAAACACCCAAAGCTTCTCCCTTCGGGGTGAATAGGGGCATACCCGCATAAAATCGAATCGGAGGGTCTGCAGTCACCAGGGTACTGGTCGCAAATCGTTCGTCGAGCAAGGTATCGGAAACGATCAGGAAGTCTGCCCGGAGGAGGGCATAAGCATCAAAGGTAAAATCAGTCGGCGGTTCAATATACTTGGAGCCTGCCCGAGACTGAAACCACTGGCAACAAGCCTCGATCAAGTTGACAGATGCCAGGGGGACTTTACACAGATGAGCTGCTAGACGCGCGAGGTCAGCAAAAGCTTGTTCAGCGGTAGACTCAGCAATTCCAGATAGAGGAGGCGTTTCTTCTTGGGCTTCATAGGCTTTATTGGCTTTTTGGGATGTACTATTACGAGCCTGGTCCACTTTCATCGGGGTAAAGCCTCAAGCGCAATGGTTTTTCTTTTCTATAAATGATGAACCTATAGCGACAGAAGTGATCGGAAGGACCCAGGCCTACTTTTCGCCTAAGACTTCTCCTGGCACAAGACCTCTAGCCCGAGCATAATCCCAGGCCGATTGAGGATTCTTGCTGGCAGGTTGGACCTGTCTCACGAAGACAGATCCGGTCCCTGTTCCGACGACAAAACCTTGACCTTTAACCACTTCTAAAACCACGCCGCTATCTCCCACCGAGGGATGCGGCATAGTCTCTAAAATCCGCAAGCGTTCTTGCTGATGAAACGTATACACATAGGGATAAAATGCCCGCACTTGGTTGTGCACAGGCCCCTGCCAATCCAGCTCATATTGTTCCTTGCGAATTAAGGGAGCAGAAGAACTTTGGCTGGAGTCTTGTGGCTCTGGAACAATTTGGTCGAACTGTAGCAGGGTCTGAATCAGCAACTCTGCCGTGAGCACCGAAAGTTTATCGGCTAACTGTTGGGCGTTCCAATCTATGGGTAACGGAAAAGCAGATTTCAAGAGCATCGGTCCCGTGTCCATGCCTGCATCCATGAGCATGGTGGTCACGCCTGTCTCTGTTTCCCCGTGATAAAGGCACCATTGAATCGGAGCCGCTCCCCGGTATTTCGGCAGTAGAGAAGCATGGCCGTTGATACAGCCTTTTGCGGGCATAGCCAAAACCTGGGGAGAAAGAATTTGCCCATAGGCCACCACCACAAAGAAGTCAGTTTTTAGATTGTCCAATGCCTGGAGCGCCGATTCATCTTTCCGGAGTCGCTCCGGTTGCCAAATGGGAATATCTTTTTCTTGGGCTAATGCTTTAACGGGGGTCGGCACAATTTTTTGGCCTCTCCCTTGAGGGCGGTCCGGCTGGCTGACTACGCCCACAACCTCAAATGAAGGTTCCGCCAAGAGGGCAGCCAGCGAAGGAACGGCATAGTCAGGCGTACCGAAAAATACTAAGCGCATTGGATTTGAGAATGTAGCTGGCCTCCATTATCTTAGTCAGTAGGTTGCAAGCACGTTTGATTAGTCTAGGGACAGCCAACCAAATATCTGATTAACCTGAAGTTCTAATCCGAGCTCTTTCAAAATCGGTAATTGGCTATTTCCTCTCAAGAGTTGTACCCGCTGTTCAGGAAAAACAATCAGAATACTTTCATCTTCTGGATCGATGAGCCAGCCTAGCTCGGTACCATACTGGGAGCAATGGAGCAGCTTTCCTAAGACTTTGTTTTGACTCTGTTTTGGCGAGAGGATTTCAATGGCCCAGTCAGGATATAGCTCAAAACGGTTGGCAATTCGCCCGGAAGCAGCGCGAGGGATACGTTCCCAACGGAAGACCGCAACATCGGGAACAATAGCTTCCCCACCGAAGACACAGCACAATTCTGGGAACGCCATAGCTATCTTTTGCGGCCTGGCAATCTGGTTGACCGTCTCACAAAAGATTGTTTGAATGAGACTGTGTTCCCCTTGTGGCATGGGCTTTTGAATAATTTCTCCGTTGATGAACTCTGAAGCAGGTTGAGTTTCTGGCAGTTGCAGAAATGCCTCTAGGGTCATCAGTTGGGTAAGTGGACTCATGGCATTCCCTTAGTGAATGACCTTACGCTAGTCGATTGTATCCGTGACGGAGCTCTAGTTGCCCTGAGACTTCGGCGTGAGATCAGTCGAACGCTTATCGAAGGGGGAGAGGTTTTTATTCCTGCTGAAGCACAGGCTGTTTTGCTCTGTCTAGCTCCAGGAACTTCTCTAACTCCGTAAGCGCATCG
The DNA here is from genome assembly GCA_049582005.1 of Gloeobacterales cyanobacterium. Taxonomy (GTDB): domain Bacteria; phylum Cyanobacteriota; class Cyanobacteriia; order Gloeobacterales; family PMM-0068; genus Sivonenia. Next base: position 22,414 of record JBAUTB010000005.1, read on the forward strand.
GCATCGACTTTGGTCTGCATTGGGCAGAACTTGGGGCCACACATCGAGCAGAACTCTGCAGTCTTATAGATATCAGCAGGCAGGGTTTCGTCGTGGTACTCTTTGGCCCGTTCGGGGTCTAGAGACAATTCAAATTGACGATTCCAGTCGAAGTTGTAGCGAGCGTGAGAGAGCTCGTCATCCCGGTCCCTCGCCCCCGGACGATGGCGGGCAATGTCTGCAGCATGGGCCGCAATCTTATAGGCAATCAAGCCGTTGCGTACATCTTCTGCATTGGGTAAGCCTAAGTGTTCTTTCGGGGTGACATAGCAAAGCATCGCCGTGCCATACCAACCAGCCATTGCAGCGCCAATCGCCGATGTGATGTGGTCATACCCTGGCGCAATATCCGTTACCAGAGGACCAAGTACGTAGAAAGGGGCTTCTGAGCACTCCTCCATCTGCTTTTTGACATTGAATTCAATCTGGTCCATCGGCACATGGCCTGGACCTTCCACCATGACCTGCACATCATGCTCCCAGGCCCGGCGGGTCAACTGTCCCAACGTCTTCAGTTCAGCAAGCTGTGCTTGATCCGAAGCATCATGGGTACAACCAGGACGTAGCGAATCGCCCAAACTAAACGACACATCGTACTTCTTGAAAATCTCGATGATGTCATCAAAGTGCGTATAGAGCGGGTTTTGCTTGTGATGATGAAGCATCCAGCGAGCCAGGATGCCACCGCCACGCGAGACAATTCCTGTAATCCGATTTCTGACCAGGGGCAGATGCTCTAGCAAGATACCCGCATGAATGGTCTGATAGTCTACGCCTTGCTGAGCATGTTTCTCAATGATGTGCAAGAAATCATCCGGGGTCAGTTTTTCGATATTGCCGTGAACACTTTCCAGGGCCTGATAAATAGGAACCGTTCCAATCGGGATAGAGGAAGCCTTGATAATCGCCGTGCGGATTTCATCCAGGTTGCCCCCGCCCGTGGACAAGTCCATCAGCGTATCGGCTCCATACTTGACGGCCAGGTGCAGTTTGGCGACCTCTTCGTTGATGTTGGAAGAATTGGGAGAAGCTCCGATATTGGCATTCACCTTACACTTGGAAGCGATGCCAATCGCCATCGGCTCTAGATTCGTGTGGTTGATGTTGGCAGGAATAATCATCCGTCCACGGGCCACTTCCGAACGAATCAATTCTTCTGGAAGATTTTCCCGTTTAGCGACATAGGCCATTTCTTCGGTAACCATTCCCTGACGGGCATAGTGCATTTGTGAAACGTTACCATGGCCACGACGATGGGCCACCCATTCGCTGCGCATAAGCTTTCTCCCAAGTTATATGGATTATGGGCTTCCCTCCGCTGGTGTTAGCCAGTTCAGGTTCTCAGGGTCTACTCTCAGCCGATAAAGGCACCCCTAGCCGTGTAAACATAATATACCGCTTATGCCAGTGAACAGGGCATTGCAGCTTAAGAAAACTAGTATTCTCTCAGGATTCAGCATCTCAACGTAGAATTTAGAGGCATGATTGCATGGCTTTTTAAACCACTTTAAAAAGTTTTCTAAGAGCCTGTTCTACTTTTACCTGTTCCTCCGATTCCAGCTTGCCGATTTGTTCCAGCACTAAGGAATGATCTAGAGTGAACAATTTCATACGGATAATGGAGGGTGCTTTTAGTCCAGCTGTTTTTAAATTTGAAATAGGCACATCCAAAGCCCAAGGAGCATGGGTTGCTGTTGTAATCATCGCCATAACACTGTGTCCCATCAGGGCATTAAAGGCAACAGTATCAGACAAAATTAAGGCAGGTCGTCGCTTGGTTAGGGCTATGTCTGTAAACGGAAACGGTACCACTACGACTGCAAACTGTTCATAGGTCAGCGTAGGCATCCTCATCCTCTTGAGAAGCCCATTCATTTAGTCCGGCTGACACTGCTTCTAAATATTCCCAGTCCAGCGCAGGTAATTTCTTGAGCATCACTTGCCCATCCTTAATGTCAAATGCCACTCTGTCACCTTGGTGAAGGTCCAACATCTCTCGTACTGGTTGCGGGATAGTGGCCTGAAACTTTTTAGTGACCTTAGACACAGCTAAAAGTGAGCCTTCTCGACGGCTCAACCAAGGAGATTGTTTAAGCACTGGATTTCACTTTCACTCATTTATGAGTATTACCGTATTACCATTCTAATGGATGACTTTTCCCCTTTGGCAAATACCGGGTTTGCAAAGCAGTTTTTGCTAAAACGGGATGCTTAAAAAGAGAAATGTTGCTTCAAGACATCCATCCGAGAGCAGTCCCAGTAATCAAGATGTGCCGTAATCAATCCTTCCTCATTGAGTTCTAGTTCACTCCTGCCATCGATAGCAATTCGGGGTTGCCAGGGTAGCGGGGTTGTCCAACTCAAGGTCCAGCGGGTATGAATTCGATGGCCTACTTGTTGAATATCATGCAGGTCCATTTTGGGTGACTTGAACCAAGTATGCATCAATCCAATCATTTGCTGATATCGAGCAATCCCTCGAAACTCAGTGATTGGATCTTTAAAGAAAACATCTTCAGCATAGATATCATAGGTTTGGTCTAGCGGAAAGCGACGATAATCTTCTTTTAAAATGTCTACAAGATTCATAATAGATAGCTGAAAACCCTTTCTATCGCTATTATGCCGATAAAACCCTGAGGATGTTGAGCGTAAGATGTATGAACTTGAAACAGCTCGACTGGGCCTAAGAAAATTTACGCTGGAAGATCTAGAGGCCCATACGGCTATCTACGGGAACCCAGAGGTCACCCAATTTTTGCCAGGGGGGCCTTTCCTAGACCCTGAGACCGCTAAAGATGCATCCTCATGGGTCGTTCGTTACTTCATCCGACATTGGCAACTCTATGACTTTGGAGCCTGGGCCTTGATCGATAAAGAAACCAAAAAATTAGTTGGCCATGGAGGACTTAAGTATTTGCCCCATACCCCACCCCAAGAAATCGATATTTTTTATCTTCTAGACCGCCCCTACTGGGGGAAAGGATTAGCGACGGAAGTGGGCAGGGCTTTTCTAGACTATGGCTTCGAAAAACTTTCCTTAGACCACATAGCCGCGATTACCCGACCCAAAAACACAGCATCGCAGCATGTGCTGGAAAAACTAGGGATGGTCTATGCCAAAGAGGCCTACTACTACGGCGTGGACGTGTTATATTACTCCATCTCACGCGCAGCCTATGACCTCAGCAACCTAAAAAACGCGGGTTCCTCCTAAGAGATAACGGAAAGCCTTCACTTGCTCGGTTGTAGGAGTTTTGGGCCAATCGGCATAGAAGAAAAGTAAATGGGCTGCCACAGGAGCACCAATCCAGTGAATCGTACGCCCTTTGGCGCTGCTAAAGCGGCACTCAGCCCCATTCCGATTCGCCAATAGAAACCGTTTATTTTCTTTGAGAGAAAAGCCTTTTCCCAAAAGTGTCTGCGCTTTATTGCACATGGCTTTAATCTCATTCGGCTCCAAGGGAGGTACCGTCCCGTATTTTTTATCGGCAAAAGAGCCTGTGTATACCGTGACGGATTTGTCCGGTAGGGTCATGATGTAATGAACAGGCTTACCTTTAGGGCCTTTTACTGTTTTGGAGTAGGGAAGGGGCACAAAAGATACATTGAGCTGTTCATCCACCACTCGGTCCTCTCTCGCCATCACGGGTAGGGACGTACTGGCTACGAAAGCACTCAGTAGCAAAATGCCTAATCCTTCCCTGACATGACGCATATAAAATACTCCCCCAAACCCTTTAGATTTTATTAATTATTGCAGGTCAAACTCCCGATAAAAAAACTCCCGTAACTTCTACGGGAGTTTTTAGGGCTAGCGCTTACGCCGTGATGGCGGAAGCATTCTTATGACGTTCCGTGAGCGGAACCTTCCGGGCGACGATGTCACGGAACTCCTGGCCTTCTAAGGTCTCTTTTTCAATCAAGAGATCCACTAAATCGTCTAAAAGGTCACGATTCTCAGAGAGGAGCCGCTTTGCTTCGCTGTGGCAGTATTCCACAATCTCGCGGACCTGGTGGTCTATTTGCTGGGCAACTTCTTCGGAGTATTCACTACGGTTCATCAAATCGCGGCCAAGGAAGACTTCAGAACCCTGGCCTGCCAGAGAAATCGGTCCCAGGTCAGACATCCCAAAACGAGTAACCATGTCTTTCGCAAGACGAGCCACGTTTTGAATGTCACTGGAAGCACCAACGGTCACTTCGTCATCCCCAAAGACAATCTCTTCTGCGGCACGACCCCCCAAAGCAGTGATGATCCGGGCCAGGATCCAGCTTCTGCTGTACATGCCACTGTCAATCATTTCTTCAGAAGGATAGAACTGAGCAAAACCACCGGTTCCGCCGCCACGGGGAATGATTGTTACCTTAGACAAGGGGTCACCCTCCGCCAAAAGGGTACCCACCAAGGCGTGTCCTACTTCGTGATAGGCAATTAAGCGCTTCTTCTTGCCATCTACCAGAGGAGGGCGAACCAGCCCGGTACTGATCCGGTCAATCGCATCATCTATTTCTTTGAAAGAAATGGCCTCCAAACGACGACGAGCAGCCAGAATGGCAGACTCATTCAACACGTTGGACAAGTCTGCCCCAGAATAACCAGGAGTCCGACGAGCAACACGTTCTAAACTCACATCAGGAAGCAATTTCTTGTTGCGGGCATGGACCTTGAGGATTTCCAAACGGCCTTTGTAATCAGGACGGTCTACCGTTACCTGACGGTCAAAACGACCCGGACGCATGATGGCCGCATCCAGAACATCGGGACGGTTGGTAGCGGCGATCACGATAACGCCCGCATTGCCTTCAAAACCATCCATTTCTACGAGCAACTGGTTCAGGGTCTGCTCCCGCTCATCATTTCCACCACCAATGCCTGCTCCCCGAGAACGACCCACCGCATCAATTTCATCAATGAAGATGATACAAGGAGCATTTTCTTTGGCTTTCTTGAAGAGGTCACGAACCCTTGAGGCACCAACCCCAACAAACATTTCGACGAATTCAGAACCAGAGATAGAGAAGAAAGGAACGCCTGCTTCTCCTGCGATAGCTTTAGCCAGGAGGGTTTTACCCGTTCCTGGAGGGCCGACTAAGAGAACCCCCTTCGGAATTTTTGCTCCCACGGCCGTAAACCGTTCCGGCTTCTTTAGAAACTGAACAACTTCTTGAAGTTCCACCTTTGCTTCGTCAATACCGGCTACATCATCAAATTTGATCCCGGTTTTGGCTTCCATTTGGAAACGAGCTTTGGACTTACCGAAGCTCATCGCCTGACCCGGACCCCCTACTCCACCACCGGAGCGGCGCAGCAAGAAAAATAAACCAGCCAACAGCAAGATAGGCAAGAGCAACGTCTGTAAGAGGCCCATAAGGGCTCCACTGTTGTTAGGAGGATAGATCGTGATATCTACGTTTTTCTCTCTCAACAAGGGATAAAAGGCTTGATCACCCGGTAGCAGATTCACGCGGAATCTGGACGGAGTACCATTAATAGGGTCACGCATAGATACGACCCCAGTACGCCCGTTATCAAAAATATCTACCTTCGTGACTCGGTCTTGACGAACATTACTCAAGAACTCGCTGTAGGGAATCTGAGAACTGGCGTTGTTCGGATTCTGGGGCGGAGTTTGGGTAAAGGAGTTGTTAAAGAGGAGCGCGGCTACTACTGCCAGGGCAATACCCCCTAGCAAAGCATTTCTCCAGGAAAATTTCATACGGTGGTCTCGTGAGAGCTTCTTAACCTAACTTAACTCTTTATCGTCAAGTCTTCAAGAATTCTTTGGGTGTGACTACATTCAGAGGTGTCCCAAGAACCTTGCGATAAATGTTCAAAATGCACTTTTTCCGACTACAGTATCACTCATCCTTTATTGATCAGGGTTACTCTGAACCCACCTGTAAACAGTGAAAACCCTCTGCCTATGGCACCTTCAAACTCTTTTTCCACTCTGGACGGCCTGTTTCTTTGTGCCCATGGCAGCCAAGACCCTCGGGCTCAAAAGGGGCTACATACACTGACAGAGCAGGTCCAGAGCGTTATGCCCACGGTTAAAGTAGGCTGTGGGGTCCTAGAGATGGGTCCACACCCCCTAGAACAGCAGATTGGTGATTTCCTCACTTCCCACCAACTCCCATCCGTAACGGTTCTTCCCCTCTTCTTGTTGTCTGGCGTGCATGCCGAGGTTGATATTCCAGAAGCTATCGCCCAGATGCATGCCCGTGTACAGCAAACCAAGATCCTGGGTAAATCGTCAGGGCTCGTTGAATTTTTAGCGAGGACTACGGTGCTGGAACCCAATGAGGGCATTGTCTTGTTTGCCCACGGCAGTCGTCGGCAGGAGGCTAATCGGCACATGCGCTTATTGGCTGAATCCCTCGCGCAGTGCTTACAGGCTCCGGTGATACCTGCTTTTCTAAAAGAAGAAGGTTCACTCCAGCAGGCGATGTCCCAACTGCACAGCGAGGGACATCGGGTCCTCGTTCTTCCCCACTTCATATTTCTCGGAGGCGTCATCGATTACTTGATGGAACTTATGGAAGAGATCGATAGAGCCAGGTTGGGTTCCGTTCTTTCTGAACGGCCAGGGTTTGCGCAGTTGGCCGTATCTCATGTAGGAGAGGCACTATCTCCGCAGAAGTGGAGGGTCCCTTCATGAGTTCGCTCATCGGTTCTCAGCCCATCGGAAAGGTCTATCTGGTGGGGGCTGGTCCAGGAGACCCTGGCCTGATGACGATCAAGGGAAAAGCACTGCTAGAGCACAGTGATGTGGTGGTATACGACGCCCTGGTCAGTCCCCAAGTGCTCCAGATGATCAATCCCAAAGCAGAGCAAATTTATGCAGGGAAACGCAGTGGGCGTCACAGCCTACCCCAAGAAGAAATCACAGCCCTCTTAACGGCTAAAGTCCGAGAGCATGCAGTCGTGGTGCGCCTCAAGGGAGGAGACCCCTTTGTCTTTGGGCGAGGAGGGGAAGAATTAGAAGACCTGATCGCCAACGGTATTCCTGTAGAGGTGGTGCCTGGGGTAACGGCAGGGGTAGCAGTCCCAGCCTATGCGGGAATTCCCCTTACCCACCGCAAGTACAGCTCTTCTGTGGCGTTTGTAGCTGGACATCAGGCCACGCCCGGACCTGGTTGGGCTGTCAATTGGAAAGCGTTGGCTCAAGGAGCGCAAACCTTGGTGGTTTACATGGGCGTGCAGCAACTACCGCAAATTGTAGCTTCTCTTCTGGAAGCAGGCCGCCCTCATGAAACGCCTATTGCCCTGATTCGTTGGGGCACTACCCCCCAGCAACAGACGTTATTTGCCGATTTAGGCACCGTCGTCGAGCGGGTGGCTCAAGAGAATTTTGATCCCCCGGCCATCATTGTGGTTGGAGAAGTAGTCAGGTTTTCACAATCATTGAAGCTGCAGCCATAAGCATTTTTGCTTAGATCCTTGTACCCTGAGAATATGCAGACCCCACGACAGTTTAACTTTCCTGCGTTCTTCCTGTTACTGCTTAGTTCTAGTGTGATGGGTTGGCTACTTTTGAGCCAAACCGACATGTTGCCTGGGGTTTCCCGAGAATTACGTTGTGCGGTGGCCTATGCTCAAAAACCGGCCATGCCCTATAAACAATTTTTAGTTTTGCTAGAGTCAGGAAAAGTACCGTCTATGCTCTATAACGCTGAGCAATCGATGGGCTATTTCCAGCAAGCAGGTGTTGAACAACGCGTTAAGTTACCAGAGTTGGATGCTACCTGGCAAGACTTGATTGGGGCTAAACAGGTTAGCATCACTGAGTTGGCCGAAGGAGGCTGTTAAAGGGAATGAACTATCCATCTTGTCTTCCATCCATGATGGCAAAGGCGTACGCTGGAGGATAGAGACGTATTTAGGATTTTGTATGCGCCTCAGTCTATGGTTTTTACTCCTTGTGCTTTTGGGAGGTTTGCCTGCCCAAGCCTTAGAGCTAACGCTGAAAACAGTGAACACCACAGAATCTATTCAGGACAATGGCCCGAAGGATCAGGACCAGCGTTCAGGGTTTATTCAATACCAAGGCATACTCGATAAAACTTCAGATTCCCCTTTTGCCATTTCTCTGCGTTTAGCTGAAACCAGTACGCCTAAAAAGGCAGCAAAGCTCTCTCTAGAAGCCTTACCTGCTAAGTTGGGACAAGAGCCAGACTCCGCGGTACTTAATCTAGGCTTGCCAAGCACGATAACCATAGAAGCAAGCAGCACCATGGCTCCCCTAGAAGGACCTACGGTCGGGGCCCTCAACTACCGAGGAGCGGCAGTTGATGAGAGTGATGGTCGTCAGGAAGTACAGGTAGATAAAGACGAAGTTTCCGCCTCTTTTGGGGCTACTCCCTTAACCGTTACCATCAATCCAGTCAAAGGTCAGGCTGCGCAATTTAAGTTTGACCAACGGCAGAATATTCCGCTTAAGAGTCCTGTTAACAGCCTGGAGGTTATCTGGAACCTGGCGCTTGGTGCTGGAGATGGCATTAAGCTAGACAATTTCACCCTCAAAGCTGAACCGGCTCCTTCGGCTTTAGACAATGCCGGAACCATCGGTTGGGCCGTCGCCGCAGGGATTGCTGTCCTATTCTTTGTTATTGGGTTTTTCACCCGCCGTAATCGATGATGAGGGCATAGGGCGAGGTTCTTCAAAAAAAGAAGCCGGGGAATCCCGGCTTCTAAAAAGAAAGTTTTAAGGTCTTTTTCTACTTCATACTCTTCGCTTTTTCGATGGCTTCTTCGATGTCGCCTACCAGATAGAAAGCTTGCTCTGGGTAGTCATCGAATTCACCTTTGAGGATGCGCTCAAATCCTAGTAGGGTTTTATCTAGGGTGACATACTTACCAGGAGAACCGGTAAAGACTTCTGCCACGAAGAAAGGCTGAGACAGGAAGCGCTGTAGTTTGCGAGCACGGTTTACGACCAGCTTGTCTTCAGGAGAAAGCTCATCCAGACCCAAGATCGCAATGATGTCCTGAAGTTCCTTGTAGCGCTGGAGGGTAGATTGCACCGAACGAGCGACGTTATAGTGACGCTCCCCGACGATGTCCTGCTGAAGCATCGTGGAAGTGGAACCTAGCGGGTCTACAGCCGGGTAGATACCCAAAGAAGCCAATGCACGAGAAAGTACCGTAGTAGCGTCCAAGTGAGCAAAGGTCGTTGCAGGGGCAGGGTCTGTCAAGTCATCCGCAGGTACGTAAACAGCTTGTACAGAGGTGATTGAACCATCCTTGGTGGAGGTGATCCGCTCTTGCAAGTCTCCAACGTCCGTTCCCAGCGTAGGCTGATAACCTACCGCAGAAGGCATACGGCCAAGGAGCGCCGATACTTCAGAACCCGCTTGCACAAAGCGGAAGATGTTGTCGATAAAGAGCAATACGTCTTGCTTGGAGACATCCCGGAAATACTCAGCCATAGTCAAAGCCGTCAGACCGACACGCATCCGAGCGCCAGGAGGTTCGTTCATCTGACCGTAGACCAGAGCCACCTTATCGATAACTCCAGATTCTTTGAATTCGTTGTAGAGGTCATTCCCTTCGCGAGTACGCTCGCCCACGCCGCCAAACACCGATACTCCCGCATGCTGCTTGGCAATGTTGTTGATCAATTCTTGAATCAGAACCGTCTTGCCGACACCCGCACCCCCGAATAGGCCGATCTTTCCACCCTTACGATAAGGGGCCAAGAGGTCGATCACTTTGATGCCCGTCTCAAAAACTTCCGGCGTAGTGGTGAGGTCCATGAACTTCGGAGCTGGACGGTGAATCGGTGAAGTTTCTTGGTTATTGACTGACCCAACTTCGTCTACGGGCTCGCCAATGACGTTAAAGATCCGACCGAGGGTGGCTGGGCCAACCGGGACCGTAATCGCCGCTCCCGTATCCAGCACTTCCATGCCCCGCACCAGACCATCGGTGGAACTCATGGCTACAGCCCGGATCCGGTTATCCCCCAATAACTGCTGGGTTTCACAGGTAATTTCGATGGGAATGCCTGATTCCGTAGTCGCTTTAATTTTCAGTGCGTTGTAGATAGAGGGTAGTTTTCCGCTGGGAAACTCGACATCTAATACAGGCCCGATCACTTGGGTGACATACCCTACATTCTCGGCTCTGGTCATAACCATGGGTGCGCTCCTAAACTGCTGATTGCCTTGCCCAGATGGACTTTAGGACTGTTAACGTTTGTATACCAGAGTATCACGGTTTTGAAGCCTTATTTACCGATGCAAAAACGACTAAATATACGGTCAAGGATAGACTCTGTCACCTCTTGTCCCGTGATTTGCCCCAGGGTAGTGGCCGCTTCCCGCAAATCAATCGTCCAAAAATCAAGGGGTAGCTTCTGGGTCATCGTTCCTTGGACCCGTTCTAAACTTTCTTGGACCCGCAAAAGCGCTTCTTTCTGGCGCTGGTTGATGGCAATGTCCATATTGGCTGCCGTCAGGCCCGTCCCGACCCGTTCAAGAATGGCCTGTTCCAGCCTGGCAATAGAGTCCTGTGGCTCCCGAAGAGTAGAAATTTTGACCAAGTTTCCCAAATACTCCGGAAAAGGTTGAGGAATTTTGCTTAGATCCGTTTTATTCGCTACCAGAACCACCCTCCCCGGTGCCACTTCCTGATAAATAGTGGCATCTTCTGGGGTCCAGCCTTGAGAATAGTCCACCACCAAAAGGATTAGGTCCGCTTGTGCTGCCGCTTTGCGAGAGCGTTCAATGCCCATCTGCTCGACGATATCTCCACTTTCTCGGATACCGGCTGTGTCTATCACATGCACGGGGATGCCTTGAACGATGAGATGGGTATCAACCGTATCCCGGGTAGTCCCTGGCAGGTCCGTGACAATCGCCCGCTCCGTTTGGCTCCAGAGATTGAGCAAGCTCGATTTCCCCACATTCGGACGGCCCACAATCGCCACCTTGAGACCAGAGCGGAGGAGTTCTCCCCGGTCAGCCGTAGCCAATAGGCCAGCCACTTCCCCCTTCATAGCTCGGATTTGCTGCGTAATCGAAAGCTCATTAAGAGAAGGGAGGTCTTCTTCAAAATCAATCCGGGCTTCTATCTCAGCGAGCAAGTCAAGACAATGACTACGCAAAGTTTCAATGGGACGTGCCAGGTTACCTTGCAACCCAGACAACGCCACTTGGGCCGCTTGCGGTGAACAGGCCCCCACCAACTGGGCAACACTTTCTGCCTGTGTAAGGTCAATGCGACCATTCAGAAAAGCCCTGAGGGTAAACTCACCGGGACGTGCTAAGCGCACTCCCTGATGCAAGCAGAGCTGTAGGACCCGTTGGACGGGAACAATTCCCCCGTGACAGTGAAACTCCACCACCTCTTCCCGAGTAAAAGACCGGGAACGGGCCATATAGAGCATCAAGACTTCATCCACCGCTTCTTGGGTTTTGGGGTCTTTAATCCAGCCGTAATAGACCTTATGACTCTCCAGCGGACGAGCTTGAGGAGACTGCAAAGCAGGCATCAACGCCGTCGCTACGGCTGGGGCAGCAGGACCTGATAAACGCACAATGGCTACGCTACCTGCTTCTGGGACCACCGCTGTGGCAATGGCCCCAATCGTATCTTCTGAAGGAGTAGATAGAGAGATAGACATAGCTAGAGGCAGATCACGAATGGGACATTCCTAATTTAAGCTGCACCTAAAACTCTGGTATATTGATTACTTTGGCGAAAAGAAAACTAAGGAAACCATCATGGGCGTCAAGCTAGTCCTCGTTGAGGATGTGCAAAAATTGGGTGAATCAGGGGATTTGGTGGAAGTGGCTTCTGGTTACGCTCGTAATTATCTAATTCCCAAGGGTTATGCTCAGAAAGCTACTCCTGGCTTAATCAAGGCTATCGAAGCCCGCAAAGCAAAAGAACGGGCGCGTTTAGCAGCCCTGCGTGAAGCTGCGATTGCTAAGCGCGGTTCCATCGAAGCCTTGGGTAAGGTCATCATCTACAAGCAGGTAGGAGAGAACGATTCTATCTTTGGTACGGTCACCAACCAGGATGTCGCTGATGCTCTGAAGACCTTGCTGGGTGAAGAAATCGACCGCAGAGAAATCACCCTCGATGACAACATCAACGCTATCGGTACCTACGGTGCGAAGATCCGTTTGGCTCACGAAGTGTTTGCTACTATCAGGGTCGAAGTCGCTGCCGCTTGATATAACTATCCAAGCCCCCATGATTATTTTCATCATTAGCTTGGTATATCAGTGCAGGAAGAATTTCGACAATCGCGGACAATGACAGAATTTTCCCCTCTGGAAGACCGTCTTCCTCCTCAGAACATTGAGGCAGAAGAAGCTGTTCTCGGGGGTATTCTTATGGATAGTGAAGCCCTTACCCGCGTCGCGGAACTCCTGCGACCGGAAGCTTTTTATGTAAGCGCCCACCAAGATATTTATCGAGCGGCCCTCCTCCTGAATGCCCAAGGTCTGCCGACCGATTTGATGAGTGTTACGACCTATCTTGAAGACAATGGCTTTCTGGAAAAGGTGGGAGGAAAATCTGCCTTAAGACGTTTGGTTGAATCCCTGGTCAATACGGTCAACATTGACCAATACGCTCGTTTGATTGCCGATAAGTACACCCGCAGACAGCTTATTCGCAGTGGGCAAGAAGTCGTTGCCCTCGGGTACGACACCGCCCAAGACATCACCCTAACCTTAGACGAAGCGGAACAGAAGATTTTTGCCGTCACGCAGGAGCGCGTAACCCGTTCCGTAGTGCCAGCTTCTGATATTTTGCTGGATATCTTTGAATCTTTGGAACAACGGTTCACAGAAGGGGCAGAAATCCCCGGCATTGCCAGTAATTTCTATGACCTAGATAGCCTTACCCAGGGATTCCAACCTTCTGACCTGATTATTGTGGCGGGAAGGCCCTCTATGGGGAAAACTTCTCTCTGCCTTTCTATTGGGCACAACATCACGCAGAAAGCTAATCTGCCTGTGGTTGTGTTTAGTTTAGAAATGTCTAAAGAGCAGTTGGTCCAGCGTCTGCTTAGTAGTGAAGCAGAGATCGATAGCCACCGATTACGCTCTGGCCGAATCAGTGAAAACGAGTGGCAAAAAGTAGGAACGGCTATTGGCCGACTGGCTTCCAGCCCTCTATTTATAGACGACACGCCCAATGCTACGGTCATGGAAATGCGCTCTAAATGTCGCCGCTTAATGGCAGAGCAGGGTGGACGTTTAGGAATGATTATTATTGATTACTTACAGCTCATGGAGGGCAGTTCAGATAATCGAGTCCAGGAATTGTCCAAAATTACGCGGGGTTTGAAGGGAATTGGCCGCGAATTAAAAGTGCCTGTTATGGCTTTGTCCCAGCTTTCTCGCGGGGTCGAAGCAAGAACCAACAAGCGGCCTATGCTATCGGATTTACGAGAAAGTGGTTGTCTCACAGGCGATTCCTTGATAACGCTGGCAGACAGCGGCATGCAAGTCCCGATTCGAGATTTAGTTGGCAAATCTGGCTTTGCAGTATGGGCGTTAGACGAAACAACCCTCAAACTAAATCGCGCTACGGTGAGTAATGCATTCTCTACAGGGCAGAAACCAGTCTTTCGGATTAAAACTCGGCTCGGTCGTACTATCCGGGCAACAGGCAACCATAAATTTCTCACCATTCGGGGCTGGCAGAGACTCGATGAATTACAAGCAGGCGATCGCTTAGCCTTACCTCGCCGGATCGGAAGCCCAACTCTACAAACAATGAGTGATCCTGAGTTAGCATTACTTGGTCACTTAATTGGTGATGGTTGTACGCTACCTCGCCATGCAATTCAATATACGACCAGAGAATTAGACCTCGCTCAAATGGTAGTTAATCTGGCAAAAGAAGCTTTTGGCGATTTGCTTAGTCCAAGAATCCAACTGGAGCGAGATTGGTACCAGGTTTATCTTTCCTCAAGTCAGCGCTTGACCCATAACGTCAGAAATCCAATCGCCAAATGGTTAGACGGTCTAAATGTTTTTGGTTTGCGATCCCATGAGAAATTTATTCCAAGGCTGGTTTTTGAACAGCCCGAGGAAGCGATCGCCCTTTTCCTCAGACATCTTTGGAGCACAGATGGTTGTATTAAGCTATTGGGTGGCAAGTGTAGTCGTCCTATTGCTTACTATGCAAGCAGTAGTGGGCAACTCGCTAATAATGTTCAATCTCTTCTATTAAGATTGGGAATTAATGGCAGATTAACTGTTATTTCTCAAGCCGGCAAAGGGCGAGATCAACATCACATCACTATCACGGGCAAATCAGATATTCAAATCTTTATTGAGAAAATAGGTGCTGTTGGACATTACAAGCATCAATCTCTTCAAGAAATCGCAGACTACCTTAAATTGCGCACGATCAATACAAATCGAGATGTCATTCCACGAGACATTTGGGAGCTCTATGCGAACCCATCTATGCAGCGAATTGGCATGAGTCAACGAAAAATGCAAGCTGGACTTGAGATGGCGTACTGTGGCACTAGCCTTCACAAACAAAATGTGAGTCGCGATCGCGCAGCAAGACTTGCTCAGGTCGTTCAATCTAATGATCTATTGCTGTTATCGGCAAGCGACATTTATTGGGATGAAATCATTGCGATTGAACCCGATGGAGTCGAAGAAGTTTTTGATTTAACCGTTCCAGGTTTGCACAATTTTATTGCTAACAATATCGTGGTTCACAACTCAATTGAGCAAGATGCCGACTTAGTGATGATGGTCTACAGAGACGAATACTATAACGCTGACAGCCCCGATCGAGGGATTGCTGAAGTTATTCTCTCCAAACACCGCAATGGTCCGACCGGGACCGTGAAATTGCTCTTTGAAAAGCAATTTGCCCGATTTAAGAATTTAGCCTAAGAAGGTAGCTCTAGCTTTAAGCTCTAGGGATTGGTTAAGGGAGCGTCCGGAGCAGCGGGAGAAGGCTGCGGTGGAGGAGATGGTTCGGGCAATCCTGGAATGATCGGTTCCAAAGGCTCTTCCAGAGCTCTCTGTCGTTCTAATTCTAGAAGCTGTTGGCGCTCACGTTCGCGCTGTGCTTCCAGCCTTGCTCTCGCTCTGGCTTCCCGTGCCTGTATTTCAGCTGCGATTGGGCTAAAATCAACTCCCTCTGTCGTGAGCGGAAGCGTGCCAGAGAAATCAGGTAGATCACCGGATGGACTCCTTACCTGCATATCAGCCAAGACAATACCGCCTTTAATCTTAGGTTTGTTTGGGTTGCCCGTCAGCGTAATATTGAGGGCGTTTTGCCCACCAACAGCAGTTAAATCAGCAGCTGCAGGGATGAGGCGATAGAGCTGGTCTAAGTCTAAGGGAGCTGTGGCCAGGCGGAGGTCCAGATTAGGAGATCGACCCACTTGAGAGACCCTGCCTGTCATGCTGATCCGGGTCCCAGGCGTGGAGAGGTCTGCCCGTTCTATCAATAACTGGTCTCCATTCACAGTCAGGTCTACATCCAAGGCTCGAGAACCATTCAGGGCTAAAGCTCTTCCCCAACCTAAATTGCCTACCTGACTAAGGTCCATCGCTCCTGTAATCAAGGTTTGGCTACCGCGACGTTCTATACGCGCGCTATAGGGAGCGCTCCCATCTCCCTGGAGCAGTTCTTGATACCGCGCTGGAAACAAGGTTTGAATTTGGGGAAAGGCTGCCCGCCCCCTAAGATCTCCAGAAAGCGCATTGGAGGCTAGTAAACCATCAAATTGGAAGCCCCCACCCACCACTTGACCTGTAATGTTCTGAAACTTCACTCCATCCCCAGAGAAGCTAAGAGTCCCTTGAAGATCGCTTAAAGGAGACGCCAGCCAGGAGAAAGCAGCTTTTGCCCCAGGCTTAAGTGCTATTTGACCGGTTAGGGTTTGGTTCTCAATGCGAATAACCGCTTTTGCTTTTCCTGTCAGGGACAGGAGGTTGTTGCTTACTCCCTGGCGGATGTTAGAGGCGAATAGATCAGAGGCTAGGAGCGCACGACCCAGGGCCAAGTCCAAGCTATCACTCTTGATGTCTAACTGACGAGAAGTCCCTCTAAACTGTCCGGACACACTAAAGGGGGCATCATCTACCCGTCCTTGCACGTTAGAAAAGGAAGTCAGAGCTGGCGTAAAGTTGACGGTTCCCGTGACATTTCTAACGAGCTTAGGCAAACGAGTATCCTGAATATCCACATTCTGTATAGCTAATACTCCCGTCAATGCAGGATTCTCCAAGCTGCCTTCTATCTTCAAATCCATATTGCCCTTGCCTGTGGCTTTGCTCAGGGTCATAGGGAGAGCCAGAGCTCCTAGGCGCTTATTGAGCAATAGACTCCGGCCTGCATCCAGATCAAGATCGGGCGCTTTTACCGTAAGAGCCAATTGCGGTCCGGTAGTCCCTGCAATAAGAACTTCAGAGGTGCCAACCTGCATCCTCATCCCATCTGACTGAATACCTCCTTCCGGCTTAAAGACCAAAGGACCTTCTATCTTTTCCAGAGGACGAGCGAAACCGGGGCCTTTGTAATCCAAACCGCGAACATCAAGACGGCCTGTTGTCGAGATAGGAATGTATGGGCTATCTACTTTGCCTTTGTCTGCCGCGAGATAGCCTTTGAGCTGCAGATCCCCTTCTATGGTGCCCTGACCACTACTTTGATATAGCCAAGGATAAAGATTTTTGCCTAACACCCCTGCTGGCATGTGTTCGCGAGCGATAAAAGGATCTAGGTTCCGAGTTTTAACGCTAAGGTCGAGAACACCCGTGGTGCCTGGAGGAGTAGCGCTCTTATCGGGGGGTGTAACCGAGCCATACATCTCTACAAGCGCCCCCTCTGCCGCCAACTTGATGTTATCGAAGCGGACGGCTTTAGGGGTTACTTCCACCTTGAAGTCCGTGGTCAGGTTCTTGCTAGACCAGGGTAGAGAACCGAAGGTTTGGGGCCAGTACCAATCCATGTTCTCAATCGTAGATTTCCCTTGTAGTTGATAATCCTGTCCTACGACCCCTCGGACTTGAAAATCAGCCTTGATCTTGCCATACAAACCCCGCAGACTCTCAATGGGCTGAAAATAGATCTGGAAGAGCTGAGGCTGGAAATCTTGTACTTTGACTTGCAGGTTTCCTCCCCAACCATTGAGTCCCCCGGTGGGTATTTTGGGAGGCGTTACAGAGCCTTCCATGGTAACAAAAGCGGTTTTGCGGTCTTCGGTGAGATTACCTTGCAGGCTGATCGGTAATTTTTCTCCGGCTAAAGCCGTTAGATCGACATCCATATTGGTCATCCGGAATGCCCGCCCAGGACTGATACCTTGATCGATGACATTGATTTCCGCATGATGCATAGCCAAACCGATTCGCTCTAGATCCAAGGCAACCTGCGGCGTTTCAATGGGCTTATCCAAAAGGTCTGAGAAACTCCAGTTCCCCGCTATATCCCGTTGGACGTTAATCACTACTTGGTCCAGCACAAAACGCTTAATGACCAACCGCCCAAAGAGCAAAGAGAAAAAGTCTACCTCTGCTTCTGCTTCCCGAGCGGCCAAATCTACCAGTTCCCGCTTGCCATAGGCAGGTTGTCTTACCAAGAGCAGATTATTAGCCGTGAGGGCTGCCGAGCCCCAGGTTTTTAATTTGACGTCTCCAATTTCCACCTCCCGCTGAGTAGCCTGGGAGAGGGCTTGGCGGAAGGTCTCCTTATAGGCATTGGGATTGACCCAGAGGGAGAAAATAATATTGATCAGGATAAACACTAATGCGACAATTCCAGCCAGTTTTAAAAGCAGACTGGCCCATGACGGAAACTTCAGGTTCTTGATGAAACTGACGTCGATAGGGTTTATTTCCTCAGACCGGGCTGGACCTGTTGGTTTGGGAGGCATGTAAAAGAAAATAACAAACTTACGGGCTTTAGATCTGCGTTATGGAAAACGTTTACCATTCATTCACTCAAGTCTTAGCTGAGGTGGCAGTGCAGACCATCCTTCTTCATGCTCAAGAAAATTCAGAATGTCAGCTGGTTGGCGCACCTCCAAAATACCGTTTTCTTCGTTTACTAAGACTAACTTGGGCTGGTGGGATTTTAATTCTTCAGAAGATAGCTGACCATAGGCAATGATAATCACTCGGTCCCCTGGTCTACAGTGATGGGCTGCGGCCCCGTTGATAGCCACCGTCCCCGAGTGCCTCGGGGCCATCATTGCGTAGGTGATTAGGCGCTGACCATTGGTTATATTGACTACGTGAACCTGTTCGTAGGGAACTATAGCAGCAGCTTCCAAAAGTTGGACATCGATGCTCACACTCCCCACATAATCTATATGGGCATCGGTGACCGTTGCTCGATGAATTTTACCCGTGAGAATATGGTGCAACATCCTTTAAGTATGGCACTGTGCAGGACGTCTTTACCGATATGAGAAGCCGAAATCACTTAAATCTAGATTGCTATCCAAAATTTGAGGACTGACATACCAGCGGCGGTCTTCTCCCACCCAAAATAAGGACACCTGCCTCAAAATTCCTAAAAATCTGGTGACCGTAACACGGGTAGTCCCAAGCACATTGGCAATTTGCTGATGGGTGAGATGAATATCAATAAAAATTCCATCTGGGGCCTGTTGACCAAATTCACGGGCCAAAAATCCCAGGAACCCGATCAAACGGTCTCCGATGTGGCGTCTTCCCATAAGCGCCAGTAGAGACTCTGTTTGGCGTAGACGAAGGGCCAACAACTGATTCATCTCCATTGATAGCCGAGGAGACTCCTGGATATCTTTCCACTTCAACCGCAAGAGGTCTACGTCGGTCAGGGCATAGGTGTCATAGGATTCCAGGGTGGTAAACTTTTGGGCTAGGGGCATCATCGATCCAATCAAACTGATGATCGACTCATCTCCGCTAGGATGTAAGGTCTGCACCTGCACCATGCCGCGATAAATAATCCATACATCATCCCGACAGAGAGGAATGATCTGCCCTGCCCGATAGTGCCAGAGGTTACGCTCTTGATAAAGCTCCTCTAGCAATGTGCGCAGAGATTCTCCCTTGGTTTCTCTAGAGGTGAAGGTCATCATGAAACTCCATAGGCTATGCTCTGGCTATCTGAATCACGATACCCTTCCCCAAAACGATGTGGAACAGTACTTTCACTGAATGGATATGAAATTCTGATAGGCTTTGAAAAGCCTTCACAGAGTCTCATTCCCTTCTTATTTTCATCAGTTACTGGGCGAATTTAAGTTGATTAGGTTAACAGAATAGGGGTCACCAGGCTGCTCACCGAAAGCTCAACTTTCCAACAGCTACCCAGCCCTACCCTCCTACAGGGAAGTAGCGAGATGCAAACCCAAATCAGAAAGCGAAACTCCATGGTTCAGGCAGAGGCGATGACCGGTTCCCCTTGTCAGGATGGCTTCTTTTTTGAAGGTTCCAAGCAGGCGGGTTACTGTGACACGCGTGGTGCCGACAATATTGGCGATTTGCTGGTGGGTCAAGCGAATATCTAGAAAGATACCCTTAGGGGTTTCTTGACCAAACTCACGGGCCAGAAATTCTAAAAAGCCTAACAAGCGTTCACTGGTTTGCCGTTTGCCCAAGAGGGCTAGCAGAGACTCGGTTTGGCGTAGGCGCCTTGCCAAAAGTTGATTCATTTCCATAGCAAGCCAGGGAGAGTCCTGAACATCGCGCCAGCTCAAACGTAGTAGATCTACATCTGTCAAAGCTGCGGCCGTGTAAGACTCTAAAGTCGAAAATCTTCTCGCCAGCGGCATTATCGGTCCGAATAAACCGAGAATAGACTCATCACCACTAGCGTGTAAGGTTTGGGTTTGGACAATGCCACGATAAACGATCCAGATATCATCTTTGTGCAAAGGAATAAGGTGGTTGGCTTTATAGTGCCAAAGGGTACGATCCTGGTATAGCTCTTCAAGTAATCGCAGGGAATCAGTACGAGGAACCATGCATGAATCTCCTTAGCGTAAGGAAGGAATATAAGCCCAATCTATGCGCTTGCTAGTTGAGAACAATAGCAACAAACCTAACCCTACTTGTGCCCTCTGGATACAGTATTTACACCTACCAGCTAATTTGGGTTTCGAGTACTCCTTCTGTAAGGAATTCTGGCCGCTTTTGCCCTTAGCACATCCTGGTCAGGATAAATACGGGGCCGCGACAGGAACCCTGGCAAAGAGTGTGACCTCTTGATTCAGGCTGGAGATTATAATTTAGTGTCGACAGGTAAAGAACCAGTAAAGGATTCGTAACCTTTAGAGGTTCCGCTGGGGCTTACGTACTCTTTGGCGTAGACGAGGCAGCGCCCATAAAGTTCCAAAGTAACATCCTACGGAAGCTACTGCTCCAAAGAGGAGAGGAAAAGCGACAACCGCTAAAATGAGCTCACTGCCCATTTGCTGCAGATTTTCGAGAGAACTTAGGGCCGCTAATACGTCCTTTGGATTGAGTCCCAAAATCACTGCGCCCAAAAATGCAAAACTGGTCGGGGCTGGCAGAATCCCGATCAATAAAGCCCCCACAGTAGCAGCTACTACATTGGCCCGGAACAGGGGTGCCAGAAGCAATGCGACGGGAGTAGCTAGACCGAAAGTAGGTACGGAAGTAACCCAACATCCCAAAGCGACTCCCCTCGCAATCTTTTCTGGAGCGTCATTGACGCGGGCTAGGCGCAAAATTTGCAACCGGGCGCTATGGAACACATTCCTTCTGCGCGGTTGAATCCTACGGGTCGAATCTGGGCTCTCCATCACCTGTTCCTCCACTATTCTCAGCATAGCCTCAGGAGCATGGGGATGCCCAGATCTGGGTATGGGCGAGTGGAATACACGCCAAGAATTAGCTGGCAGGACAATCCAATATTTTTTCTCCAAGCGGGTTATGTTCAAGGCTGTTTTGCAGAGCGCACGCTGCTGTACGCCGTACTTTATGAGAACGTGCTGAATGGACCAAAGGCACTACTGCACTGGGACCCCAAACCTGGATATACCAGCAAAGGTGTTCATAAAGCCGAGGGGGTTCATCTTGAACATTCAGTAGATGATGAATATATTCTTCTTCCGTAGTGGAACGCGTACTTGATGAGGTCGGGTGGACGGGGATCAAAGTCTTCACAGGTTTCTCCTGACTAAACATGAAGCGACTTGAATTTTGATCGAGCGAAGGGCAAATTGAATTTTGTTAAGATTTTATTAAATTATTGCCCATGTATATTTTAGACTGCTTTTTTTATTTAGGAATATAGATGGAATACATGGCATGTAAAAATTTATGAAAGTAAAACTAAATCACCTAAGTCCATTCCCATAATGATCCCCTCTAACATAAAAAAGCATTTGAATACGTAAAATATTCTCAGCTCAAAACTTTAAGAGTTATGAGAAAAACTCCAAAAAGCAGGTTACATTTCTTTAAAAAATGATTCCTGCATTGATTTCTGATAGGGAGTTACCTCGTTTATATTTCACTTTTAGAGAAAAGGTTTAACACAAGCTAGATGTAGATTTGTATCAGTTTTTTGGATTTATTTTGTTAACAGTAACTGGGGGAGCCGACTGTTTGGGATGGAAGCTCTGCGATGAGGCATTGCGATAAAAAACACGGGCAGGTTTAGCCCCATAGTCTAGTGTCCAATGTTGGGCGAAATAAACCTGTCGCCATCCTCTATGTAATAGTTCTGGAAGGCTTCGCAGGAGGGGATAGACTGCTTGATATCGTGGATCTCCTACTACTACTACCCAGGCTGCCTTTTGAGAAAGGGGATGGTAGCCCCCATAGATATGGCTCGGTGACCAATGGCTGTAATAGCTCACCAAAGGCGAATCCGTCAAGAGTTCTGCTTTTGCTTCCTGTGAGGAATGTTGGGACAACCATACTCCAGCCAGTACAGAGGGTTGATTCAAAATGACCCATTTGGGGAGCAGGGAGAGATAGTTTTGATTCCAGCTCCACAGCAAGGGTATGGTTATGCCCCATAACAAATCTCTGAAGCGGAGGGATATAGAAGAACTTCCTAAGCTCCCTGTCATTAAAAGGAGGGGGAGGAGGTTAAGGTAGTAGCGAGCGCTTCCCGTGAGACGTCCTGTACCCACGAGCCAAAGAATCAATCCGAGATAGCTAAGAGCGAGCAGGAAGTAAACACCAGCCAAACTCAGTCTCTGCTTGGCAGTCGCTAACAACAAGCCAAATACAGCAAAAATTAAAGGAACAGCCAGAGGTTTCCACGTGTAGTGCCATAGATCTTTGAGGCGCTGGGTAAAATCGCCTTGGCCAGCTTGGTCGATAGTCGCCCACTGATGGGTTTGGTCTAGATAGCCGAGGTTTTGCTGCCACAGCCATAGGCTCATGAGTACTAATAAAGGTAGAACATAAGCTCGCTTTTTCTGGGCCAGGCTGTAAGCGCTGTAGAACACGACAATCGGCCAAGTCCCCCGATCACTGAGCAGGGCAAGAGCTAGGGCTAAGGCTGCACATTTTGGTTTGGCGGCTAAGGCTATGCCCAAAGTTTGATAAAAAACGGCTAAGGGCTCTGCTACAGGTAAACTGCCTGTGAGCACTGTAATCGGATTGAGCCACCAGAGGAGGGCCGGAACCATGCCCCACTGACGCCAAAGAATGAGCCCCGTGCCTCCTGTCAGCAGAATCGAAAAAATCTCCAGCGCCTGCAGATTATGGATGCCCGACAGACCTAAGATAGCGGCACTAAAAAGATGGTAAAGCGGCAGCCAACTCCTGAGATTATCGGTCAGGGGGTCTATGTACTGTCCGGTTTCCCACCAATGGGCACTGATCAGCCAGTGATGGTAGCTATCTTCCCAGGGAATCCCCCGTTCTAGGCGTTGCCCTGCCAACCATAGATAAGATCCCCAGCCCAATAGGAGCACCATCAGCGTGAATAAGGATTGGGGGGAGAAGCGGCGGAAATTTTTTGGGGCGAGGAAACTGAAAAGCTGAGGCAAAGGCTATGCGGTGCGGTATGCCGTACATTTTAGAGTCTAGGAATCTTAAAAAGTTGCGACGATGACTTTTTGGGGAAACAGTTTTGGCTAGGCTAGACCTAATATTATTGCTGACTTTGGTATGATTTTCGAGCGAATGAAAGCCTATGAAAAGAATCAGGGAGATACTCTAGCTCAGCAATTAGAGGTTTCTTCACCCCATAGGACTATAGATAGACACTGATGTTTGGCTTTTATGCTTTGTGACAGAGTGCTATCATCGACTTTATGCTACGCATGCTAAATATTTACTACGTTTATGAGATCAATAACTTCTTCTCTTTCCAACCAAGAATTTATAGACCAATGGCATGAAGTCTTGGCGCCCTATGGGATTGGCTATCGCATCAAATTTCTCTCGCAGCTTCTTTCTCGTAGGTTTCAAGAAAAGCTAGAGCCTTTTGGACTTACTCCTTTTCATTGGGTAGTTTTGTGTTGCCTTTGGGAAGAAGATGGTCTGCCCACTTCTACGATTTGCAGTAAACTCCAGCAGGTGGGAGGGACGCTCACGGGCGTTTTGGACCGCATGGAAGAGCGGAGCCTGATTCGTCGAGAACGAGATGTGCAAGACCGTAGAATCTGGCGCATCTGGCTTACAGAAGAAGGAAATCACCTGAGAGAACTATTACCCCCCATTACGAAGGGCCTCATTGATCAAGCCATGGAGGGGATACCTGAAACAGATCGCCAGCAGCTTTCGCAAATGCTAGACCAAATCATCGCCAACATATCCTGAGAATGTTGACAAACCCTGCGAACACTTATATATATTGTAAATATATTACGCGCACTAAATAAAAGACCGCTAACGATTCTTGTGCTTTTCCTCTAAACCCCGTGGAGTTCATGTTTGTTATGGATCGTATCGATAGCGCCAATACCTTAGCGGATAGGGAAGAATCCTCAGAAGAATCCTTAAATGGGAAAGGATCCATGAAGGGAACTGCACTAGCAGAACCTATTAAATTAGAAAAAACTGAAACCAAGCCAGATCCTTCCGCAGCCATTGATCCTAGAGGAGATGGCCTTCCAGGTGTACCCCCTAAAGCTAAAAGTTCGTCTAACCGTAAACCCTTCCTGTTTGCGGGTTTAGCCGTAGGTGCCTTAGCAGCAGCTGTCATGGGCTACAACTGGTGGCAATACAGTACGGTTCATGAAGACACCGATAATGCAACGCTCATTGGTCATATTCTCCCTATCAGCGCCCGCATTAACGGAACTGTTCAATCCATCTTGGTCCAGGACAATCAGGTGGTGAAAGCGGGAGAGCTCTTGCTCAAATTAGACGACCAAGACTATCAAATAAAGCTCCAATCGGCACAGTCGGCTTTGCAGCTAGCGCAACGCCAAGCCAATACGGCCTTATCCAATATTGCCCTGGCGAAGGGTCATGCAGGAGCTCAAACTATTCAGGCTAAAGGCGGTGTTGCTGGCGCAACCGCTTCTATTTCAACCGCTCAAGCAGCTGTTATAGAAGCGCGTACAGGTATCCCTGTGGCAAAAGCACAGTTGGCTCAAGCCCAAGCGAACTATAGAAAAGCTGAACTGGATTACAACCGCTACCGGGCTCTAGAGAAAGATGGAGCGATCCCCCGCCAACAGATAGACAGCGCCAAGGCGGCTTATGATGTAGCCCGCTCTAGCCGGGATGCCGCACAAGCAGGAGTCCAGCAAGCAGAAGCGAGACTTGCTCAAGCTCAGGATAAAGTTGCCACAGCCCAAGCCCAGCTATCTCAATCTCAAGGGACCTTGGAGGATGCTGAAGCGACGGCTCTCCAAACCAATGTCCGCCAGAACGAGTATGCTTCAGCCCGTGCCGCCATTGACCAGGCAAAAGTTGCCCTCAAAGATGCTCAACTTCAACTTTCCTACACCAACCTCAGGGCCCCAGCCAGTGGACGGATAGGTCGCAAGTCCGTAGAGGTAGGCCAGCGGGTACAACCGGGGCAGCCTCTATTGGCAATTGTGGAAAATCAAGTCTGGGTAGTTGCCAACTTTAAGGAAACCCAACTGGCGCGGATGCACCCTGGTCAAGAAACAGAAGTCAAACTAGATGCCCTACCCACTCATGTCTTCAAGGGAAAGCTAGATAGTGTAGCTCCCGCTTCTGGCGCTCAGTTTTCGTTACTCCCGCCTGATAACGCTACGGGAAATTTCACCAAAATTGTCCAGCGGATTCCGGTGAAAGTTGTATTGGAGCCTCAAAGCATCAAGGGTTTTGAATCTTTGCTTACCCCTGGAATGTCTGCAGCTGTCAGCGTCGTGGTCAAATAGGAGATTTGCTTCTATGCGTGCGGGAAGTAGTGTTCTAGCCCCACCAAGCCGAGCTTCTGATCTGCCTGCAGACTATGTGTCGCTCCAGACTTGGATCTCGGTAGCCGGGGTACTCCTTGGTGCCTTCATGGCGATTCTGGATATTCAAATTACCAATTCATCCCTAAAAGATATCCAGGGAGCTTTGAGTGCAACTTTAGAAGAAGGTTCCTGGATCTCGACAGCTTACCTCGTCGCAGAAATTGTGGTTATTCCGTTGACGGGTTGGCTGGCTGTAGTTTTTTCCAGGCGGCTTTATCTATTCGTCAATGCTGCCCTTTTTGTCTTCTTCTCTATTTGTTGTGCTAATGCTTGGGATCTAAATTCGATGATTGTGTTTCGGGCTTTGCAGGGCTTCACGGGCGGCGTCCTGATCCCGATGGCTTTCACGATCATGCTGACTACGCTCCCTCCGACCAAGCGTGCTGTCGGCTTAGCGCTCTTTGGTTTGACAGCGACCTTTGCACCAACGATCGGCCCAACGCTGGGCGGGTGGCTGACAGAAACCTATGGTTGGGAATATATCTTTTATCTGAATGTGGTCCCTGGGGCCTTCTTGTTAGCCTCGGTCTGGTTCACCTTGGAATCCCAACCGCTGCAGTTAAGTCTCCTCAAGAAAGGGGATTGGTGGGGTATTTCCTCTATGTTCCTTGGACTTGGCTCTTTGCAGATTGTTCTGGAAGAAGGGAGCCGCAAGGATTGGTTTAATTCGGATTTTATTCTGCGTTTGACTATAGTCGCCGTTGTTTTCTTAACGTTATTTTTCTGGATTGAGTTTACCCGTAAAGAACCCTTTATCAATTTGCGTCTTTTGAGCCTCAGAAATTTTGGCTTGGGCAGCATCGTCAACCTGGCGCTTGGCCTTGGTCTCTATGGTTCGGTATATGTGTTACCGCTATATCTTACCCAAGTCCAAGGTTATAACGCTATGCAAATTGGTCAGGTGATCATGTGGGCAGGTATTCCCCAATTGTTTATCATCCCGTTCTTGCCTTGGCTTACTAAACGCTTTGATATCCGAGTTTTGATTGGGATTGGGGTGGTTCTGTTTTCAGTGAGTTGCTTCATGAATGCTGGAATGAGCCATGATACAGGTGCTACTCAATTGCAGTGGTCTCAGATCATCCGGGCACTGGGGCAGCCTTTGATTATCACACCTTTATCTTCGGTTGCGACTTCAGAAATTGCGGTAGGGAGTAAAGATAGCGGTTCCGCTTCTGGCTTGTTTAATATGATGCGAAATTTAGGAGGATCGCTGGGTATTGCCTGTCTTTCTACCTTGCTCATACAGCGAGAACAGTTTCACTCCAATCGATTAGGAGAGTCCATTTCTCTGTATAACTTGTCAACTCAAGCACGAATCGACCAGATAACACAGGCTTTTATGAGCAAGGGAATAGATAATTACACAGCCCATAACCAGGCTATTGCTGCTATCAATAATCTGGTCCGCCGCGAAGCTTATGTCATGGCGTTTAATGACTGTTTCTATTTCATTGGAATGGGGTTACTTTTGAGCGGTATTGCCATCTTTTTTTTCCGGAAAGTGACAATTCCTGGTGGAAGGGGAGCACATTAATATGTTCGTCTATATTATCAGGAATTAAATTTGTGAAAGATTTTAAACACACTGTATCCTACTCTTTAAAAACTCTTCTTACTATAGAAGAGTATGAAATGGTCAAAGTGGTTGCAGCCCGTAATCATGCCGAACACCAACTTCTAGTGATTGCTTGGGCGATGGCTTTAGTGAGTCTTGAACAGTTGGATGCTCTTTTAGAAAGCCAGAGTCAATCACTCGAACTAATCTAATTAAGGACATCTATTAGCTCTTTAACTTTTTGATCTTGTTGTTGCTGCCAGCGATTTGGGAATCTCAGCTCAAGCACATAACGATGATTGCCTGCAATGGCTAAGGGTTGAATAGACACTACTTGAACAAGGAAATGTTGAGGGGGAATTCTATCATCTTGGCTAATGATTAGACCCACAGGCATCAAAATCTTTAATCCTCTAATCACATCATCTATCTCTACCCGCATATTCTGGGGGCCAATTTCGGTAGCCCTCCCTTTATACAGCCGTTTGTTCCAGTAAATTTCTGCGGTTGCCTGAATTGATTTTCGTTCCGAATCTTCCCTGGGGGCAGGAAGTAGGAGGGTTTGTGTAACCCTTAGTAAATCAGTATCCTTTATTCGGTCGTTCCTGCGTCTTGGCTTCTGCCCTAGGAAGTAGAATGCTGCGCTGACCATGGCGATAGCGAAGACTAAGGGAGAGAGCCAATTATTTTTATGGGGGTCTGCCTCAAAAGCTTTAGCGATCGAAAGAGAGCCTAGGGTTGCAGTACCGATTGCTTGCACTGAGAGTGAACGGACTTGTCTGCGTGAACGCTTATAACGATTTTTCTGAGGTCGATCTTGATAGGGTGGAGGAGAAGTCTGTTCTATGCTTTGCGCCAGCAGCTTTTCTTTCTGTACAGAGTTCTGTCTATTCTGGGTTTTGAGCAAATCAAGATCAAAATCAGAGCGTAAGGAGGGTACGGGAGGGTCCACACTCAGCAGATAGGTTGTGGTTTTAGGGCGGTCGCTGTATCGGGAAGAGGGATAAGCGGCCTGCTGCAGTTCGGCTTTAAATGGTTGATGAGGGGCTAGACAGAGGGCTACTCTAGTATGGCTTTCACAGAGGCGATCCCTTGAAAAATAGGATGGCTTGCTTGACCAACATGGTTCCATGCAAACTAGCCAGAGAAGGAGAGCTAGCCCCTGGTACAACCATGAATTTTTGGGTTGAATAGACATTGGTGTGTACTGTAAAAGGATGCTACCCTGCCTATACCGTCGTATGGGCGATAACATACCCGGCGTGGGTACACTTATAGAATTCCCCAAGAATGTGAACTACTTACAACGAACACCTAAGATTTCATCTGAATTCTGTTTCTTACCAATAACTTAAAAAATGGCTAAACTGCAGCATATGGCTGAATCCCTTCCGCAAAACTTATATGTACGTCCACTGCTTTTATCCAGTACTGTATTTTCAGTTCTGGCTCTGTTTCTAGTGGTTTTAAACAGTTTCATTCATATTCCAAGAACCGCTCTGTCTTTAGGGGCATACGCAGTTTTTTCTTTCATGGTTAGTTTGCTACTTGGCGTGCTCTACCTCGATTGGTTATGGAAATGCCAATATGTTCAGAAAGTCGATGAAATCGATAAACTAAGAAGCATACTGGAAGCCCAACAAATTCAAGCAGAAGACTTTATGATGTCAGCATCTCAAATAGAGTCTATGGGGCTGGATTTTTTTCTTAGAGAAGATACTTTTACAGCGCCTGAATCCAAAGCTCAAATAAAACAAAAGCAAACAGATAAACCCGACCCTTTTAAAATCTTAGGTCTATCGGATGAAGAATTGATATAGGGGATATGGGACATTTATTTCATCATGGATGATGTTAAAGACTAGGCAGTAATCTTATTTATTGAGCTCTGCATGGAACTCTACTACGTCAATAGTTGGTTTAGGCCATTGAGGATCCATATCCCGTAGAGTTTTTTCAATCACATCGGCAACGAGCATATTGCGATACCACTTGTGATTGGCTGGGATAATGTACCAGGGAGCTATCTGCGTATTACATTCGGACAACATAGCTTCATAAGCTTCTATATATTGATCCCAGAGATGACGTTCTGAGAAGTCACTAGGGGAAAGTTTCCAATGTTTTTCGGGTTCATCTATCCGCTCTTGGAGCCGCCGCTTTTGCTCATCCTTAGAGATGTATAAGAAAAATTTCAAAATGAGAGTACCGCTTTCAACAAGCAGTTCTTCAAATTCATTGATTTGGTTATAGCGGTACTTTGAGATTTTCTCTGGGACTAATTGGTGTACTCGTGCAATGAGTACATCTTCATAATGAGAGCGATTAAAAACAGTAATCTGACCTTTAGCTGGAACATGCGGGTGTATTCGCCAGAGAAAATCATGGGCTAAATCTTCAGGAGTTGGAGCCTTAAAGCTGACTACATTACATCCTTGAGGATTCAGTCCAGTCATTACATGTTTAATCGTTCCGTCTTTTCCTCCCGTATCCATGCCCTGAAGAACGATGAGGAGCGCTTGCTGACTCTCTGCATAGAGACGTTCTTGAAGTGTGGACATGCTATCCAAATCTTCTTGAAGCTTACGCGTTACCTCAGGGCTATCTTTGCTGTAGCTACCATGCTGATCGGGATCAATGTCTTTTAGACTGACTTTAGTACCCGGTTTAACTAGAATGTTCATCGCTGTTAGCTGTTACATGAATAAACGCATGATAGAATCCACGGCCATCGCTGCGAAAAGCAGCATCAAGTAAAGAATCGAGAACTTAAAGACAACCCTTGCCTCTTGTTTGTCATCAGGGAAACTCAAAAGCCTCCAGGAACGAACAATAAAAAGGACGCCCAGAATGCTAGCTGAAACAGCGTAGAACAAGCCCATGGTCCCCAGGGGATAGAGCAGTAGCGTTACCGGGACCATCAGCCAGGTATAGAGCAAAATCTGCTTTACGGTCTCTTCTGTGCCTTTCACCACAGGCAACATAGGGACACCTGCCTTACGGTAATCATCCCGGAGCATCAGAGCCAAAGCCCAGAAATGAGGAGGCGTCCAGAGGAAAATAATTCCGAAGAGAACCCAGGCAGAAGGACTCAAATCTCCTGTTATAGCTGCCCAACCTACCAGAGGAGGAATGGCTCCAGCCGCTCCTCCGATTACAATGTTTTGGGTAGAAGTGCGCTTGAGGCCAAGGGTATAGACGAAAACATAGAACAAGATCCCTGATAAGGCCAACCAGGCACTAAGCGGGTTAATGAATACAGCCAACAGGGTAAAAGAAAGGACGCCCAGAATGCTGCCAAAAGTAATGGCCTGATAAGGCTGAATACGACCGGAAGGCAAGGGACGACTGCGGGTCCGCTCCATAATGTAATCGATATCTCGGTCTACAACACAGTTAAAGGTATTCGCCGAAGCTGAGGCCAAGGTACCTCCCAGCAAAGTCAGCATCAACTGATACCAGGGAACCACTCCCTCTCCGGCAATCCACATAGCCCCTGCAGTAGTGATCAACAGAAGAACAATGATCCGGGGCTTAGTTAGCTGAATGTAGTCTGCTACCGTTGCTCCTATTTTTGAGGGGGCTGATGAGGGGAGTGCTGAGACCTGAGCAGTAGTAACTTGAGCAGTAGGAACTTCGGTAGTTGTAGATAGACTCGAGAACTTATTCACAGCAGAAAATCCTTAATTAAAAGCAGTCGATGTTAAGCGGATAAAAGATGACGTTCGCGCCATGTGAATACAACCAAAGCGACCAAAGTGGCGACCAAGGTAACTCCTGTGATCAGGTGGGCAACGGTGATCAGAGGAGCCGTGAGCTGTATCTTAAAAGCAGTTACACCCCAAACGATTTGGAGGATCAATAGTCCAACGGCGCTCAAGCTAAGACGCCGTATTTGGGGATGGTAGGTTTTCATCCGCCATGCGGTAACCCCAATCACCAGTACCATCAAGGTGGTCGGGACCACTCCGTAAAGATGATTATTCATGATTTGGCAGAGAATGCCATCGCCCATACAACTCTGTAGAGCCCACTGGGAAGCGACTAAACCCCCAAGAATCACCTGAATATAGCCACATACGGCAGCGATCACGGAGAGTACAAGTAAAGGTCCTTTCTTGCCGGTAGCCTGAAAGGGAGTGAGGGCAGCAGCAAGACCGACCAAAATCAGTAGAAACAGAGTTGCAGTGCCTAGGTGGGCCGTCACGATGTCAAACCGTAAAGATTCAGTGACGGTCAGTCCTCCTAAAACGCCTTGAAATAAAACGGTGCCTAGGGCCAAGCCTGTCCAGAAAGGCACTCCCTTGGGCAGTTGTTTTCGGGTCCACCAGGAGAATCCAAAAAGGAACAGGGTTACTGCGCCGATCGCCGTTGCTACCACTCGATGAAACCATTCCAAGAATACCTGGAGATTCATCTCTGGAAAAAGAGTGCCAAAACATAGAGGCCAATCGGGACAAGACAGTCCGGCATTCATCACACGGGTCATACCGCCCAGGGCCATCAACAGAATAACCGAAGGGACTAAGGCATAAAGCAAAATACGGACAGTCTTGACTGGAGAAAAGTTTTCTGAGAACTGCCCCTGAAAAGGAACCCTAGAAAAATTCATCTGTAAACCCTATGTATGTTATGGAGTGCAGAATGTACAAAAAGAGGGCTAAAAATCTTCGTGAACTGATTTATTCATAGTCTTAAGTGTAGATAGACTGTAAAGCTGTACGACTAAAGCTTTATGTTTTTTTCCGAAATTAAGCGAAATGTAAACTTATTCTGTGATTTATAAAGCAAGCTGTTAACCTAATTTTTGTTTAATTTAGGTATAAATTTGGGAATTTAGGGTATGAAAATGCATCATATACACCCATATACAGTCCCTAAATTCTGTGTATATAGTTACTACTGTGCGTCTTGCCAATGGTGCTTGGAAAGCGGGATCAGGCAAATCTGAAAAAAAGGCTAAGCAAGCCTATCTCCCTCCTTGATTCAGATTATGTTGGCTTAAATAGGAGTGAATTTTAAATAATTGCATTTGGGAGCCTCAGTATAACGTGAGAATCAGTAACACAATTCTTAATAAAAGCGGCTTTGTCCTGGGGGGAGTCATTATCCTCCTAGCTAGCTTCTGGTACGGGTTTAATAATGGCCTAATGCCCAAGGAAGCCAGTGTTGAAGCTGGGCTTATTGATAGCCTATTCAATTCAATGATGGTGGTGGCGACAGTCATCTTCCTCGGTGTACAGGGAATGCTGATTTACTCCATTATTCGCTTCCGCCATCGAGGAGAGGGTGATGATGGGGACGGGGTACCTCTGCATGGTGACCCTGGGCTTGAGATCTTTTGGACAGCCATTCCAACCATTTTAGTTCTGTGGTTGGCCATTTATAGCTTTAACGTCAGTCAGCGGATTGCCGGTAGTGACCCCTTGATTCACCATAACAATCAAAACTATATAGAGGGTGAACCGGCGTTGGCCTTGGCGCTTCCTGGTTCAAAACCTGTAGGGAAGCCCCTGATAGTCAAAGTAAAAGCACAACAATTTGGCTGGTCATACCTCTATCCAGGGGCCAAAGAAGAGGTGGGTGAACTCCATATGCCCATCGGTCAGGAAGTCGTCCTGCGTATGCAATCCGTGGATGTGATTCATGGCTTTTGGGTACCCGACTTTCGTGTCAAGCAAGATCTGATACCTGGACAAACCACAGAGGTGCGATTTACGCCTATTCGAGCCGGGGAATACACCATCAACTGCACACAACTCTGCGGTGCTTATCACGGTGTAATGCGGAGTCTAGCCGTGGTGCAGGAACCCAAAGCTTATCAAGCCTGGATTAAAGAAAACGTCAAGTAGCCTCGCTGAGGGCGCTGACCAAATAAGGAAGTAAAAAATGGTAGATGCTTTACAGAGATTTCCGGAAATGGAACCACCCACTGGGTGGCGTACATATTTTAGCTTCAGTACGGATCACAAAGTAATTGGCATTCAGTACTTGGTGACTACATTTGCCTTCTATATGATCGGTGGCTTTTTAGCCATGTTGATCCGAGCTGAACTGTTGACCCCTGCTTCTGATTTTGTGGATCCAGCAGTCTATAACAGCCTGTTTACGATCCATGCCACCATCATGATCTTTTTGTGGATCATCCCGGCACTCGCTGGTTTTGGGAACTATCTTGTGCCCCTGATGATTGGGGCTAGGGACATGGCATTTCCTCGGCTCAATGCATTGAGCTTCTGGTTGATTCCTCCTGGAGGTATCCTGCTGATGTCCAGTTTCTTCTGGGGAGCAGCGGGGGCCGGTTGGACTTCCTATCCACCCCTGAGTATCCAAGATCCGAAGCTAGGAGAAGCGATCTGGATTGGTAGCGTTACTATCCTCGGAACTTCTTCAATCATGGCGGCGCTGAACTTTGTCACCACCATTCTCAAAATGCGTACCAAAGGCATGGATCTTTTCCGGATGCCCCTTTTTGTCTGGAGTATTTTGGTTGCTTCCGGTATTACCCTCATCGGCACCCCTGTATTAACCGGCGCTGTCATTCTTTTGGGGTTTGACCTTCTGATTGGCACTTCATTCTTCAATCCCACGGGTGGTGGAAATCCTGTGGTTTACCAGCACATGTTCTGGTTCTACTCCCACCCGGCTGTCTACATCATGGTTTTGCCAGCTATGGGGATGATTTCGGAAATCCTGCCGATCTTTGCCCGGAAGCCGATCTTTGGTTATCGGGCGATCGCGATCTCCAGTATGAGTATTGCCGTTTTGGGCTTTTTGGTCTGGGCCCACCATATGTTTACTTCCGGAACCCCAGAATGGATGAGGATGTTCTTTATGATCACCTCCATGATTATTGCAATACCAACCGGAATCAAGGTATTCAGTTGGGTTGCGACCCTTTGGGGGGGCAAGATTCGCTTTACCTCTGCGATGCTTTTTGCGCTGGGCTTTGTTTCTCTATTCGTGATTGGGGGATTGAGTGGAATTATTTTGGCCTCAGTGCCTGTCGATATCCACGTTCACAACACCTACTTTGTGGTGGCGCACCTGCACTACGTCCTCTTCGGTGGAAGCGTCTTCGCTATCTATAGTGGGTTTTATTGCTGGTTCCCAAAAATGACGGGCCGTCTCTTGAATGAGTTCTGGGGCAAGATACACTTTTTCCTCACTTTTGTTGGGTTTAATCTTTGTTTCCTGCCGATGCACACATTGGGTTTGCAGGGAATGCCGCGGAGAGTGGCGGACTACGACCCACAGTTTACAAGCCTAAACGTAATTGTCAGTATGGGAGGGTTTCTGCTTGGGATCTCTACCCTGCCTTTCATCGTTAATGTGATATGGAGCTGGTCAAAAGGGAAGGAAGCAGGTCCGAATCCCTGGAATGCTTTGAGTCTAGAATGGGCTACAAGCTCTCCGCCACCGGTGGAGAACTTTGAAAAACTACCAGAAGTCTATGCTCCTCCCTACTGGTACGGAAGTACCCTTGAGGAAGTTAAAAAAGCTGCCCTGAGTGGCGGCAGAGTTGGAAAACATCGTGCGGGGAATTGATTGCCATGCAAACCACACCGAATGAACCTACGTCTTCTGCCGCTGCTGCCAGTATGGAAATGGGAACAACGGTCGAAGCGGAAGCCCTTCAACATCATGAAGAGCATGAGCATGGCGACATGCGACTCTTTGGGTTTACGATCTTCCTGATTTCAGAAACCATGCTCTTTCTGGGCTTGTTCTCTGCTTTGCTGACCTATCGGAGTGTGGCCCCTGTCTGGCCACCAGTAGGAACTCCAGAGCTGGAAAAACTGATTCCTGCCATCAACACGGTGATTCTAATTACCAGTAGTTTGGTGATTCATCAGGCTTCGGATGCGATCAAGAAGAATAATCTCAAGGGTGTGCGCCAGAGTTTTTTGATTACCCTGCTGATGGGAGCAACCTTCTTGGCCGGACAACTGTGGGAATATGCCCATCTATCCTTTGGGCTGAAGAGTGGCATCTTTGGGGGTACCTTCTATGTCCTGACTGGATTCCACGGTCTGCACGTATTTGTTGGACTCTTACTGATGGCAACGGTGATGTTCCGTTCCATGAAGCCCAAGCACTACACTGCAGAAAGCCACTTTGGCATAGAAGCGACCAGCCTTTACTGGCACTTTGTAGATGTTGTATGGATTTTCCTATTCCTACTGCTATACGTTCTATGAATTTCAGGGCGATGGTTTGGCCGTTTCTCTCTGTTTTGGGAGGAATGGCCTGGCTAGTTCTCAATTTCTTTGCTTTCAGTAGTCCAGGGGACCATCTCTGGCAGCAGACTTTATTGGAATATGAGGGGCACTTAGCGCTGATTTGTATGTTCTTGGTCCTATTGGCTGGTCCATTACGGCGTAGCTTTCCTGGCCCCCTAGAAGACCGCCGCTGGCTAGGATTACTCGCTTTTGGCTTTGCCTGTGCACATAGTCTCGGGGCCTTCCAACATACTTTGGGTGGGACTTGGTGGGCCTTTGAATTTCTTTCTCCTCGTAATCAATATGCTCTGTGGATGGGCGTGGCTTCGCTCTTATTGCTTTTACCACTAGCCCTAACCAGCACCAACGGGGCGATCAAGCGACTAGGAAAATTTTGGAGATGGTTGCATAAGTTAGTTATTCCCTCTGTAGTCCTGGCCATGGCACACACGGTATTAATGGGGGTCCACTATCCTCCAGACAAAGCATGGGGCACTATCACAACGGCTTTATTGCTGGGTGCAGGCTTCACTGTATTTTGGTTGCGCAGTAAAAAGCCTGAGAAGGCTATCCCGATTCGACCAGTGATGGTCAAGTTAGGGGATTCCTGGTCTTTATCGTTGCTTCAGTATTTCCTCTTGTTTATCGGTGCAGCTTTGTTAGCGATGAACGTGCTTGCTATGTTTGCTCCTGGCATACTAGGCTTGCCTGAGGCTCCTACCGAGAATAGTTTCAGTAGTTGAGAATGTTGAGCGTATATTCAGTTAGCTTGAAATCTGCGTAAAGTCTCATAGGCACTCCAAAGTCCTGCCGTGAGACCTAGAAGAATGCCGCATAAAGTCCAAGGTCCTGAACTATAGTGCGCCTGTAACCACTTTCCTGCAAAAACTCCTACTAAAATGGGCATTACAATAGACCAGCCAAGAATGGCCACTAAACTCAAAGGGCCTGCAAGGCTATGGGTACTGGATTCTTTAGGATTCATACCTCGGTCTGTAAGAACTTATGGACTTGTATAAATACTTTGTCTCGCTCTAAGTCTAAAGGACTTATATGGTCTGACTCGTATAACCAATAAAGTTTCTTAATAGAAGAGCCTAAAGCGTCATAGATATACTCTGCTCCGCTAGGGTCTACTACGGTATCTTGAGAGGATTGAATAATTAGCGTAGGCACTTTGATATCTGCCAGTTTGGGCTTTACCTGATCAATAAGTCTCAAGGCACTGCGAACGGACGGCAGATTAAAACTGCTAAAAAACTTTGCTTTCTGAGCTTCTACTCTCATTTGTTTATCTTTAATCGGTAGTCTCAATCGAGGTACATTATCAATAAGCTGGCCAATCGAAAACAGATAAGCCTCAGGTGGAAATAGGTAGTACCATTCATACTTTATTGACATGAATGGACTGAGGAGGACTAGTCTTTGAATGTTGTGAGCACTCGCTAAATATAAGCCCAGAGGGCATCCTGTAGAGAAGCCAATAACTGAAATAGACGCATATCTTTGGGTAAGCTCTTGATAGGTCTCTAGAACATGCTCGTACCAATCTTCCCAGCGCGACGTGGGCATTTCGAAAGCGGGATGATCATGCCCTCGATAATTGATAGTTTGAACGGTTAATCCTTGCTGATATAAATACTGGCCTAACAGTTCCAGCTCATAGACGCCTCCCCCCAATCCATGGAGTAACAGACAAGCATGCTCTTGTGAATTTTCCAGGAGAAATGGGTTGTTGCTCAACATAAAGCGTTCATATCTAGGCTATGCCTGAAATTCTTGATCTATAGTTTTGGCTAAGGTGAAATCCGCATCGGTGATTCCCCCCGCATCGTGGCTAGACAGTGAAAATTTCACGTTGTTATATCCATGAATCAAGATATCGGGATGGTGCCCTAACTCCTCAGCATGGCGACCCACACGAATCACAAAGGCTAGTGCGGTCACGAAATCTTTGAGCTTAAAATCCTTATTCAGTTCCTGCTTCTCACAGCTCCAGCCAGGGAATTCCGTTAACTTTTCTTGTATCTCAGTTTCAGTAAGGAGTGACATAGAGACCACGAATAACTCATCCGACCTGCATTTTAGACTAGAAAAGTGCTGCTAATTGGTCTGTGGTGATAAACCCTAGACGCCAGAGAATAATTTCCAAAGGACCCTGCTCTCGCTTTTGGAGTTTCCTGGCTAGACTTAGCTGGGCCGCGGTGACTAAACTTTCCACTCTTTGCATGTGATTTGTTGAGGAATGTAAACTTGTTTAACAAATTAACATAGTTTTTTTATTTGATCCCTCTTTTTTTCTGAGAAAGTTTTAGCTTGCCATCGCAACCGTAACTATCCACACATCCATCAGAAACATGAGGACAACGCAGCCGAGCAAGGTCAGGTACATCCAGGGTTGCGCTAAAGGTTTGACTCTAGTGGTATCAATCCCGGTATATGCTTCTAATTCCCTCAAAAACCGAGCAAAACCAGCGATACGCATGGGTAAGAGATAAGCCTGTTGTTCATCCTTACTGACTAAGTAATGCACGCGTCCCCCTTGACCTGTTGGACGGCTGCGAATGTCCTTAACCTCAGACCAATCGAGATTCCATCCTTTGGCCAAAAAACTAGGGACCCAAGGGGCGTATGCCACACAGACCCCTTTTGCATTAATCTGTACCCCTTAGTGTCTTAATGGTACGAAGGCTTGAATTGTATATGGGGCTTGTGTTGTACGACTTAAGAG
>JBAUTB010000006.1:0-5452 GCA_049582005.1 Gloeobacterales cyanobacterium
ATCGTGGAGCGGACTTTTGCTTGGCTGAATCACAGCCGACGATTGAGCAAGGACTACGAGAAGTGGCCAGAGAATCATGAAGGAGTCGTCTATGTCGCGATGATTCGCTTAATGCTTCGTCGGCTGGTGGGAATTGGATGGTCGAAGATATGTGGATAGTTCCTTATCCGCATGGTTTGGGCGAGCGTAGGGTTAGCATTTAGATCATGGATGGTCTCACGCAAGCGTTACAACAGCATTTCGGCTTTACAGATTTTCGGGCGGGACAGCGCCAGGTTATCGAACAGGTACTGGCTGGTGAACATACTCTGGCTGTCTTGCCCACGGGGCGAGGCAAATCCCTGTGCTATCAACTCCCCGCGCTGATGGCTCCAGGCACCGCCTTAGTCATTTCTCCCTTGATTGCCTTGATGCAGGACCAAGTCCAGGGTTTAGCCCGTCGCGGCATCCATCAAGCCACCTATTTAAACAGTTCGCTGAGTGCCAGTGAAGTCTATGAACGCTTGCGGGGCATACGCCAAGGTCAATACAAATTGCTCTATGTCGCTCCAGAACGTTTTGGGGACCCTCGCTTCCAGGAACTCCTAGAGGAACTCACCATTAGCCTCTTTGTCATTGACGAAGCCCACTGTGTAAGTCAATGGGGCCATGATTTTCGGCCGGACTATCGCAACCTCGCCAGTCACCTTGATGCCCTCGGAGAAACGACCGTTCTTGCCCTGACCGCTACCGCTACGCCCCGAGTCCGTAAAGACATCATAGAAAGCCTAAGACGCCCCCTCAAAGAAGTTAGTGCAGATTTCGACCGCCCCAATCTCACCTTGATCTGCTGCCAACCCCCTGACCAAAAAGCAAAAGACCGAGAAGTCCTACGTCTACTGCAAGAGAATCCAGGGGCTGCCATTATTTATGTCAGTAGCCGGGCAGAAACTGACCGATTAGGTGTTTGGCTAGAGCAGGAAGGGATTCCCACGGGGGTCTACCATGCAGGCATCAGTAATGAGATCCGAGCCCAAGTCCAGGAACAATTTCAACAAGATAAACTCAGGATTCTGGTAGCCACCGTTGCCTTTGGAATGGGCGTAGACAAACCCGATGTCCGTCAGGTTATTCACTACAATCTACCTACTTCTTTAGAAAATTACTATCAAGAAGCAGGACGCGCTGGACGAGATGGAGAAGCTAGCCAGTGCACGTTATTTTATGTTCCCAAAGATTATCAAATCCAAAAGTTTCTGATTGACCGGGACTACCCGGAAGATAGTGATATTCGTACGGTTTATCGCTGTATTCATCGCAGCCCACAACCGATTTCTCGAGAAGATATCCGGGCTGAGTTTGAATCCAAAGATGAAACCAAGGCGAATGCAGCCTTAAAGCTTTTGTTAGACCAGAACTGGATTACCGAGGTTACGTCCGGTCACTACAAAACAACCCGTGCGGTCAATAGCCCCAAGGTAGACCGTCGCGCCCTAGAGGCCCGTCGAGAGCAGACCTACATCCGGCTCAATCAGATTGTGGACTATGCCACAGGTCCACGCTGCCGCCGGCAGGTCCTTTTGTCCTACTTCGGCCAGGATTATCACCCTCCTTGTAACAGTTGTGATGTTTGCCTGTCAGGAAAAAATGCTATCCCTGTCATTGGTTCTCAAGAATCAGACCACATGGCCCGTGGTCTTTTAGAAGCCGTATCTCAATTCGATGGCAAATTTGGTCGCTCCACCATTAGCAAACTCTTAACGGGCAGTCAGGCCAAACAAATTCAGCAATGGAATTTGGACCGTTCCCCCTGGTATGGCAAATTTAAAAACCATAGCGCCAAAGTTTTAGATGACTGGCTCAAACATCTTTGCGCCCAAAAACTTCTAGGCGTCACCATTGGCGAATATCCTAAACTCTATGTCACCCAAGAGGGACGCCAAGCCCTTAAGGAAGAAGTGTGGATCTCTTTACCGGGATTAGGAACCTCTTCACAAAGCGCCAAATCAGCCCTGGACGAACCCTACCGACCTTTAGCAGAACCCGCGCGGGTAGAAGCTTGTTTGGTGAAACTCCGGGATTGGCGTACTCAGAAGGCAAGGGCCGCCGATCTGCCTCCGTTCCTCATCCTTCCTGATGCCACCCTGCGCCTATTGGCAGAACAGCAGCCCCAGACCCTAGAACAACTCCCTCAAGTTAAAGGCTTAGGACCGAAAAAAATTGAACAATTCGGACAGGAACTGCTAGCCATGCTGAGAGCAGAAGACTCTGAGCAACCAGATAACGAAAAGACAAACCTCCCAGCACTAGAAGTCATTCAATCTGGAAAGCGTAGAGAAGACCGTAGAGAGAATGCACCGCCACTATCCCCTACCGTGCCGCTTAAATCTTCCTTGCTCCCCGCATCGGTCCAAGCCTCTGTTCCCCCAAATAAATCTGTCCCTCGAGCCGTTGGTCTCGCGATTCTTCGAGCGGTGGCCGAGAAAAGTCAATCGCGGACTGTTTTATGCGACAGCTTACGCAGGACAAAACCCTGCTCGGCTATTCCAGAAGATGATGTATACGATTATGTCCATCTGATGATGGCCAAGGGCTATCTAGATTTGGAAGAAGACATGGTAGTGCTGACGGAGGCAGGATACCAGGCCCTTGGGATCATCCCAGAGCGGGCGCTGACTCAAGAGGATTGCCTGCTCGCTTTAGAACAAATGGCCCAAGGAGGAGCGGTTCCCCCAAGGAAGGTGCTAGAGACTTTGCTGGCTTCTCATAGGGAACTTACCAACGAGGAATGTCGCACCCTTATTGAAGGATTAGCCCATCACCAAGTTGTAGCACCCCTCCAGCATTGGTTGGTAAAAGAATCTCAGCCTCTAATCCTCCAAGCTTTAATCACCGCTCTGGGAAACTTAGGTGAAGGAGAACGGCTCTTGCCTTTGTTACAGCATGTAAATCCCTCGATACGCTTACACACAGTCCGTACCTTAAGTAAATCAAGCCAGACAAGACTCTTAACAAAAACCTTAGGTGCCGAAACTGATCCCCCCGTCCTGAGAGCTTACCGAATAGCCTTAAAAAAGCCCTAACCCTCCTGTACAAATCTTATTAACTGAAGGCTACAAGTACATTGAAAACGCTTATATAGTGGTTTAGCTTATAGATAACAAACCCGCTCCTGAACAAGATTATGACCATAGTTATCATGCTTTATGGTGCAGCTACCCTATTCTTAGCGGTAGGTATAGGATTTTTATTGACGCGCACGGTTCGCATTTTTTCTGGATCCCTTAACCGTAGTGACTATCCGGAGCCACCCCCTCCTGTCAGTATGGTTAGGCCACTGCAAAGTCGAGAAGAAGTGATTGCGATGCTCGAACGCCAGTTCCGAAATAGTCCTTCTACGGATCCTAGGGATCGTAGATAATGCGGCCAGCCCTTGATCCCCTAACTTTCCCCGACGCAGCCTTTCAAGGTGACACTTTGGTCGTGACGGTTAAAGGCCGTAATTTAACGAATATTCATACCGCCCATGTCCGCCCCGCTAAGGGTATGGCGCTCTCCTTAGGAGACCCTTTAGGCAAAAGCAAGCAGACACCCAAGACAGGCCCGGACGAATTAACCCTAACTCTGGAAATAGACCGCTTGACTCCACCGGGGGAGAAGTGGCTGTGGGTCGAGTCTGAGCACGGCAATAGTCCTCAGCTGATGTTAACGGTAATGTTGCTGTAGCGGTCCTTAAACCTTCCTTTTGAAAGAGTCATAGAAAGTCTTCACTTCATCACTTTCTAAATCCTGGGCTTCTTTAACGGTGTAGATAATTTGGTAGAGCTTGTTTTTATCTAGGATGTAGTCTACACGACCATAGAATTTTTCATTATCGCGGATGCCTTCTACCCTTAAACTCTGATGCTTTTCGCTATCTTGAGAAGGCAGGTCTTTTTGAGAAGTTATCTGTCCCCCATTTTTCTTGACTCGTTCTGCCAACAGCTTAAACAAGTCAGTCGCAGCCTTGTTTTTAAGTATTTTTGTGTTAGAAAGGTCTGACATGATTATGGTAACAAGGCTGACTCCTTTAGCCAGTCGGGTCGCATTGAACGTACTGGAAACTACGGACTCTTCACCAAAATCAATGAGAGAATCAGTCTTAGGGAGCAGACGAAATCCGGCAGGATAGACCAAGCTAAAATCAGAGCCTTCTGGGGAAACCATCTTTGATTCCATGGGGACAAGACCTGACAGGGCACCACAGCCCACACAAAGCACTAAGGTCATTCCACTCAAAAAAGTCCCTAATTGGCTAAAAAATGGCCGCTTCTGGTTCTTATTACCCTTCATATTCCCGCTAACTCCCATTTTCCTATGGTCTCAGAACCCCATGACAGAAGACTATCACGCATCCTCCACTGAATTTACACCTATCCCCCAGGCCCCGAAGGGATTCAAATCGGGCTTTGTTGGCATTGTGGGTAGACCAAATGTGGGAAAGTCCACGTTGATGAACCGCTTAATCGGAGAGAAAGTAGCGATCACCTCGCCGGTGGCTCAGACTACCCGTAATCGCTTGCAGGGAGTCCTCACTACGCCCAATGCCCAAATCATCTTTGTGGACACGCCAGGAATTCACAAACCCCACCATCTCTTGGGTGAAGTTCTTGTCTTCAATGCCCAGCAAGTCATGAATAGTGTGGATCTGTTGTTATTTATTGTTGATAGCACCGAACCACCGGGTCCCGGCGACCAGTTTATTGCCGAACAACTCCAACAGACCTCTGTTCCCGTTCTGATTATTGCCAACAAAGTAGACCAGCGTTCTCCCAAACGAGCCCTGGACCTGCAACAGAGCTATCGAGAACTGCTAGAGCCCTATCGAGAACCGATTCCAGTTTCTGCCCGAACAGGCAAGGGCATGGAGAAGTTGCTCACGGCCATTGGCAACCGTTTACCAAATGGCCCCTATTATTATCCGCCGGACTATCTCACCGACCAGCCGGAACGCTTCATCTGTGCGGAACTGATTCGTGAACAGGTACTTTTGCTGACGGAACAGGAAATTCCCCACTCTGTGGCGGTGGTCATCGAATCGATGAAAGTCCGGCCTGCGCACACCCGTAAAAATTCCCCGATGATTACCCATATCCAAGCCGCTATTCATGTCGAGCGGGATTCCCAGAAAGGAATCTTGATTGGCAAAGAAGGCCGCATGCTCAAAGAGATTGGTACCCAATCCCGTAAACGGATGGAAAAGTTGGTGGACGGCTCGATATTTCTAGAACTCTTCGTTAAGGTCAATCCCCGTTGGCGTTCTTCTAATCAGGCCTTGAAAGAATTTGGATATCAGAAAGAGCGCTGAGGCTTTTCACCCTCTACCTTTGGATAAGACTGTTTCATGGCTGCAGACTTGAAAATCTGTCCGTTCGCTGACTTTTCCAGGAGAAAAATATTTTCTCAACGGAAGAATGCGACTTCTGGGCTTTGT
>JBAUTB010000007.1:0-2468 GCA_049582005.1 Gloeobacterales cyanobacterium
AAATGTCCGCAATAGTGGCATTTATGGCCTTTTTGCAAAAATCGGACAATTATTGTGTTAATTTTGGCAGATACATCTGAAACAGCTATAGTCTTTTCTAGGTAAGGATTTCGGGCGCTGAAGTTGCAGAGATTTAATCTATTAATGCGGACATTTAGCGTGTTACGTGACAGCCAGGATCGTATTGCCGAAGAAATCGGATGACATCCACGTAACCGAGGGCCTCCACAAGAGCTTGAAATCCTTTCTTTTCAGTTCAATAGGCGTCATCATTTGTGGGGGAGTAGGGGTTGAATGGCTGTGAGGAGTTCTGGGACTTTCGTTTGGACCACATCCCAGACTAATTCGAGATTGACCCGATCGTATTGGTGGGTGACGACATCTCTCATCCCTGCAATTTTCTTCCAGGGCACTTCAGGATATTGGTTACGAAACGCTTGAGAAATACGTTTGACCGCTTCGCCCATAATCCCAATGCGATAAAGAATGGCCGCTTGTTTTTCGTCATCTTCCTCAAACTGGGCGCGAGATAAGCCAAGGCTATAGCGTTGAATTTGCTGAGCTTCTGTTGCAATATCCAGTAGAGAGGTAAGGTCTTGATCAGCAGGCATAGATTACCTGAGCTGAGTTAAGAATGTTATTTTTGCGAAGCCAATTGGAGCTTTTCTCCAGTGAGGTTCGACTAATCAGATCAACGTTGCGCTTAAATAGCTCCATCAATTCTTCACGCATTTGAAAGGCAGCATCGAATGTCCAGGCATGCTCCGGTGCGAATGATACCAGCACATCGACATCGCTAGAATCAGGGTTAAAATCCTCCCGAAGGACAGAACCAAACAGAGCCAACTCAGTCACCTGCCAGCGATTGCAGAAAGCAACGATGTCATCCTGCGAGATGCTGAGGCGTTCAGAGAGCATTGGGTAGAGATTGAGATTAGTTGGCATATAAATTCTAAAGTTTGAAAGAATTGAGTGGATGCTATGTATACATTCTAGTGCTGTCACCTCCTAGAACTTGTAGCGAATCGGATCTCTTGGAAAACTCGGCAGCTTGACGAAGTTGTACCTGACTCCAGCTCAATTTCAGATGACAATGACGAATCCAACAGAATTTGTCATTTGTGATTAGCCCATCAAGAACCGCTTTTACTGGACAGCCAGAACGGAAATATGTCCC
Organism: Gloeobacterales cyanobacterium; assembly: GCA_049582005.1. Taxonomy (GTDB): domain Bacteria; phylum Cyanobacteriota; class Cyanobacteriia; order Gloeobacterales; family PMM-0068; genus Sivonenia. Next base: position 1,178 of record JBAUTB010000007.1, read on the forward strand.
GGCTCTTTCGTATCGCGGTGCGGGCGGATCAGGATCTCTACGTCTTGATTCAAGGCCGTGAGAAATTCCATCAGCCGCTCAACGGAAAATTGATCGAGCCGATAGTTTTTTAGTGCCGAAACCTTGGGCTGCGGGATATTAAGCAGTGTGGCTATCTCCCGCTGTTTGAGTTTGCGACTTTTGAGAAGCTCGTTAACGGCAAAGGCTAGGCGTGTTTTGGTCTGCCGTTCGGCTGCATCTGGATAACCAAGATCCGCAAAGACGTTCGTGGTGCCGCGTGTGATTTCTAAATCGCTCATGTTGTCTGCCTGCCTTCATAATCGGTTTGTGCGCGTTTCAAGCGTTCAGCAATGAGATTCACATCCTCTTGAGGGGTTTTGATTCCAGACTTCGATTTTTTCTGGAATGCGTGCAGGACATAAACCACTTCAGCGAAGCGCACGGTATAGACCGCTCGATACGTGTCGCCACGATAATCCTCGACGATCTCGAATACTCCAGGCCCTTCGCCTTTCCACGGTTTGGCCTTGGGGTGCTTCCCTCCAAACTGCGCTAAACCAAGGGCGTAGCCCATATCGTCTTGCACTTGGTCAGGGAATGCCTGGTAGTCCTTTTTCGCAGAGGCCACCCAATGCAAGGGTTTTTCCCGCGACCTGTTGGTAGAAAAGGGGATCATTTAAAAATATACCAAAACTGGAATAAATGGTCAAAGTATTATCGCCCCCAAAGGTCTGTAGTAGTTGTCGCGTCCCACGCTATTTGTCCTCGATCCCACGCTATTTGACCGCATTGTTAGGGCTTAGAACTCAAGCAGGAAGGGAGTTTGAGGGGGTGTAGTACGCTATTTTTTGAGGATCTCGGGATAATTTACCGCAGATTTTGAGGCTTAAATCCCACGATATTTGACCGCAGTGCTGATATTAGGCAGGTTATGATAGCAGTGTAAACCCTTATCCTGATGGAGATTGGGGGATTAGAGTGCGAAAAAACGTCCCACGCTATTTGTCCTCCATCGTTCTTGTTGCGTCCCACGCTATTTGACCGCATTTGCTAAATATCGAAATAAATGGCCAGTATAGCGAAATAAATGTCTAAGGTATTGAGAGGCTAGAAAGCTTGCGCTACATGGATTTGAGAGTTCTAGATGAGTTGTAGTACGGGGTAAGATGTATGAGCGAAATACGTGTCCAAAATTAGCGAATTAAATGTCCGGCCAGGGATTGTCAGAGGGACCCACGGGAAGCGCAAGATGTGAATTCCAAAAACTATGACCGCCAATTCCGGAATTCAC
>JBAUTB010000008.1:0-27069 GCA_049582005.1 Gloeobacterales cyanobacterium
GAAGTAGGTCTGTTCTGTTTTGATCCAACGGTGAACCAAACGGTCCCTGATTGTGTAGGCCAGGGCCATGTAGTAATCGCGAGCAGTCGCAAAGTCTTTATCTTTCCCTTGGATGTAATAGAGGTTATCGATAAAAGCTCTTTTGAGGGTTTCTATATCCATACCCGTCCGATCATCTTCTACCTGAATTTCAACCGGAGCGGTCGAGCGGACATGTTTCTTAACATGTGTTTTGTTATTACTGGTCATAAGGCCTCCTCGAAACGGTTTCCACCACGAATCAGCACTTTCTCCTGAGTTGTAACGAGCCATCTTTTCACGATAGCTCTTGGAGAAAGCTTATCAAGGAGAAATGAAGCTAGGCTCAAGGAGCGAATAAAAACTCCAGGTCTTTCTGGGTAAGACTCTTCGCGAAGGATTGGTCTGTACCCAACACCATTTCAGCTAGCTCCGTTTTGCTGCGCTGTAGCTTCAAGACCTTCTCTTCAATGGTTCCACGGGTGATGAACTTATAGCTAAATACCGGGCGAGTCTGACCAATACGATAGGCTCGATCCGTTGCTTGAGCTTCTACTGCAGGATTCCACCAGGGATCATAGTGGATTACGTAATCGGCTCCTGTGAGGTTCAAGCCCGTGCCCCCTGCTTTGAGGCTAATCAAGAAGATGGGAATGGATTCATCCGCATTGTAGCGATTGACCTTTTCCTTCCGTTGCGCTGGGGGCGTTTGCCCGTCCAAATACTCGTAACGGTAGCCTTTGACATTGAGCGCTTCACGGACTAAGGTCAGCATTTGTACAAACTGGCTGAAGATGAGCACGCGGTGCTTCTCTTCAATCAGGGTTTCGATAAATTCCAACACCTCTAGGAGCTTGGCAGAATCATCTAACGTGAAAGTCTTGCCGATGGCATTCTCTGTCCCCTGTAAAAGACGAGGGTCGCAGCAAACTTGTCGCAGACGCAACAGCGCGGCGAGCACAGACATCTGAGAAGCTGCTAAGCCCCGCTGAGCTACTTCTCCGAAAATCTGGTCTCGGCAGGTTTCCAACGTTTTTTGGTACACAGCTTTCTGCTGCGTCCCTAAATCGCAGTAGCTAATAATTTCAGTCTTGCGGGGTAGGTCTTTCTCGACGTCTGTCTTCAAACGGCGCAAGATGAAAGGCTGTACTCTTTGCCGTAGTTTCTGTGCAGCTTCTGGCAAACCTAAACTAATCGGTTTTTCAAATTCTTCCTGGAAGCGGGGCAGGGTATTGAGATGACCAGGCATCAGGAAATCAAAGAGAGACCACAACTCCAAAAGCCGATTTTCAACAGGAGTGCCGCTCAAAGCTAAGGTGTGGTTCGCTTGTAACGCTTTGACGGCCTGAGCTCCTACTGATTCCGGATTCTTGATATTTTGTGCTTCGTCTAAGACTACATAGCTAAAGGGAATATCCTTAAGCAGGGTATAGTCACGGCGGATGATTCCATAACTGGTAAAAATAACCTGGGTTTTGGGACCCTTCGCCTTGGCGTTGAGAATTTTTTCGCGGTCTGTTCCCAAATACAAGGCAGTTCGCAATTTGGGCGTAAATTTCTCTGCTTCTTCTTGCCAGTTGTAGACCACAGAAGTAGGGACGATCACTAACGAAGGAGGGGCTTCGGGATGCTCATGATGATAGGCCATAAGCACTGTCAGGGCCTGCAGGGTTTTGCCCAGCCCCATGTCATCGGCCAAAATGCCTCCCAAACCATAACGCTCCAAAAAGGAGATCCACGTATAGCCAGCTCTTTGATAGGGGCGGAGTTCTGCTTTGAGACCAAGGGGTAAAGCTGGAGGCTGAATTAATTCCGGAGCATAGAGTTGTTGGAAGAAGGTCTCCAGTGCTGAGTCTAGGTGGACCTGCACTTCTTCTGCTTTGAGCGCTTCTACCACCGCTACTAATTGATACAACGGCCGAGCCCCCTTGAACGTGCGCGCGCCAGAAGCTGTGCGACTTTGAGGATTGATTAAATCTGGGTGGTTTAAAAGGCGGTTAATGGAACGTTCAGGGATACGAACGCTGGTTTGGTTATCCAAGGCGGCATAGGCTCGTCTTTGATCCATCAAAGTGACTAAAGATTCCCAGGCAACCTTGGAAGCATCACATAATCCATAAATTTCTAAGTTGAATTGGCCAGAATCGTTGAGGGCCAGATTTGCATGGAGTGTGAAGGGTTCAGCGGCGAGTTGATAGCGAGTAAGCTGTTCATATCCAGAGATTTCCCAGTTACTACCATAGTCTTGAAGCCAACGCAAAACGTCCAAAGCCCGGTCGTCACTGAAGAAAAATTGGTCTGCCCGCACTCGGTCAGGCTGCATATTGGACAAAAGTTGCCTTAGTTGCTGCTCTTCTGTGGCCATCCTCCGAATCCAGAGGCTTTGCCCTTGCTCCGTCACATAGTGCTCATGTACTTGGGTCCCATCCAGATTGAGACTTTGGGAAGGAACCACCATGGGACCGTAGCGGAATCCTAATCGCAGTTGAAGTTGTGAAATCCCTTGGATTGTAGTGGATTCCTGCTCACTCAGCATAATCACCACACTAGGAGGAGAAGACACTACCGTAGGGAAAGTATCTTCTTTCAGAATGCGTAAAGACGGATGGTTTTTCAGTGCAGGATATTGGCGCGTCAGGAAACCGGGCACTTGGTCAGCCTTGATGATTCCTTTTCCATCAGATTGGATCATGCGCATGAGCGCCGCCGGAGGTTCTGCTTCATCACTAAGCGCGTAAAATACGTTATTTTCCAGTACCCAAGACCGGGAACCCAGAACAAACAGGGGGTCTTTCAAGGTCCGATCACCCAGGGTGGCGACCAATGTCAAGCTCAAGGCACCCTCTTCTTGTTCGGCAATCTCAACATGCACTTTCGGACATTGGTCCGAAAAGGTTATAGCAGCTCCCGTCTGAACATTGACCAGATTGGCCGCATACCGTACGAAATCAAGCACAATCCCTTCATCTCCAATCGGTACACGGTGGCCTCCGGCTGGACCACTGGTGGTTTGAGGGATGCGCAGTAAGTAATCTGCCAAAGACCTTAAAGGGGAGTCCTCGGGCAAAGTAGACACCACGGGCTCAGGGATTTTGAGGATGGTAACTTTTCCTGAGGGGGAGTTGGGAAGCATGCCCAAAATCAGCGCTAAGGGTTTAGGCAAGATCAATAGGCCTAGGGTGAAGGGGAGTTCTTTGGGAACGCTAAGCCCTTTCGAATTCAAAAACTCTTCTGCTTTAATTTCTGGGGAATTCTGTCTAGGTTCTCTCGGCCTATTTTCTAAAATCTGCTTGATGGTATTGCGCAGATTACGGTCTCGGCGTTGGATATAGGTAAGCACAACGGCAACAGCGTGCTTGCAAACGTCCTCAAAGTAAGGACAGCTACAGTTGCTGGTGAAGCTCTCTGGTGTGGAAAACTCGATACTCAGCGTGTAGGGGTCTTCTCCTGAGCCTTCTACCTGAGCTTCAACATGTTGGCTATCTAGTTCTTTGTATCCAGAGACCCGATTACGAAGGAAGTAACGGGCTCCCCGGAGAAAGACAGCCTCACTCGCACTTTCTTGCAGTGCTTTTAAAGAAAATGTACTGGTACCACTCACCCCATTTCCATTTTTAGAGGGAGAAGTCGGGCTATTTTTCTGCAACCTATTTTTATCCATCCGTGAAGGGTTACCTAAACATCTTGTTGACGCGCTTTTGCTTGGCCAATTATATGAGGCATGGTCCAAGCTTTTTTATAGAGAGGGCCCTAGTCATCACCGTTCGTTCTTTTAGGGGTCGAACTCTCTGGGTTGTATTACTTGTCCGGGGCATTGGCTGTTCGTAATCATGCCCGGTATTTGAGTCAATTGTAACACTGCTTAGATACAGCTCATGCAGGGCAATATAAGTTTTGACTAGAGTAGAAGAGAATACGAGTGGAAGTGCGAAACCTATGCAAACAGATTTACCTCGCTGGGCTCCTCAAGCCGCAATTGCGGCTCTTGTCGTATTAATTGTTTTTTTCAGCAATCCAACCCGTTTTGTGGGTAACGGAGAAAACTTAGTCGTCTTCTCTTGGCTGGGCGGAGTACAATCTACCCCTTTGCAGCCTGGATTTCATCTGGTGGTTCCTATTCTTACAGAGACCATTCCCTTCGATGTCAAAACCCAAGCCTTGACCTGGAAGGGAACTGTGCAGGAAGCGGCAGCCGATGCCTATGGTTCTAAAATCACGGCACTGACTAGAGATGGGCAAGAAATTGGGGCGGAGGTCACCCTCAACTTTGTGGTTTCAGACCCGCCAAAGGCTTACACCACCTTGGGCACAGATTATATTGACCGGATTGCCCCGATTGTCCGTTCGGTTATTTCTACGGAAACAGCGGGATTTTCAGCTCAGGATATTTACTCTACGAAGCGCCCTGCTCTACAGGCCCAGATCCGGGAGAAGATTGCTCAAGACTTGGGGCAGTACGGCATTACCGTGCAGGAATTTTTGTTGAGAGATGTGGAATTCAACAAGGACTTCGTAGCAGCGATTGAAGCCAAAACAATCGCAGAAAACCAACTGTCTAAAAAAGTTTTTGAGATAGACCAAGCCCGTCAAGATGCGAGAACGGTTATCTCTCAGGCCCAGGCAGAAGCAGGTAGCCTGAGCGCCAAAGCCAATGCCCTGACACAAAATCCAGCATATCTAAAGGTCGTTAAGTCTGGTGTCTTGGGCAGTACCCTCGAGACCCTCGTCACTAAGTAATCCTTGTAATCATTACGCAGGTTCCCAAACCTTGAGGACCAACTCATGAAGTTAACAAAAGAAACACAAACCTGGCTCCCTGTTGGGGTTCTACTTCTAGCTGTTTTACTCTTATTGTGGCGACCTTTTACCTATGTCACAGAACCTGGTAATGCCACAGTTATATTCAACAGCTTTACCGGCATTCAAGCGGGACGAGTCGAAAAGCCCGGAGTTACGTTCATTACCCCTGGTATAGAAAGTCCGATTACCTACAATGTCCGAACTAAGGTATGGCAGTTTACTGATGTCGAGGACGCCCCTAATCGGGCTGGGGCAGCGATTGGGGTGAATACGGCTGATGGACAAGCTTTTAAGGTTGATGTTTTTGTAGCCCTCAAACCGAACCCAGAGGTCTTGGATGTTCTACACAGTAAAGTGGGCATCCGCTATATGGAAACGGTGGTGGTCCCTTTGGTCCGCTCTAAAGTGCGGGACATTTCGGCTGGTTTTAGTTCAGAAGCATACTATGTCAAAGCGAAACGGGGCCTCATGGAAGAACAAATGAAAAAGGTGATGAACCAGGACATGGCTAAAACCACGCTGAACGGGCAATCGGTTCCCCTCGTGCTTATTGAAGGGATATTTTTGGGAACTCCACAATTTCCTGAAGGACTGAAAGCTTCTCTAGAACAAAAGCAAGTAGCTTCGATTACGGCCCAAACAGCTGGGGTAAAAGCTCAAATTCAAGAGAAAGAAACCACCCGTCGCTTGATTCTCGCGCAAGCAAACCAGAAAGCGATTGAATTACAAGGACAGGCTGCAGCCAAAAACGCGCAGCTAGCTGATCTCCTGTTTTACGAGCGCTTGCAAGATCGTATCACTGCAGCTAAAGACGCCGGACAAGAAAGTCCTCTTAGGGTTGTCCGAGTAGAGGGGGATAAGTCTACGATCTTCTTAAATGTTGAATCTCAAAAGGTCAAAGCAGCGGCCCAGATGCCTTAGCTTGCTATCATTCGTACACATTATTAATGGAGTTTAAAGCAGATTTAAAATTACACTACCTATAGTGCTTGTAAAGCTCAAATTCTTGAAAAAACACTATCTGTGTAATTCATCTAAACTCCAATGACTAGAGAGTCCCTGCCATCCCTAAGACCCCCTATATTTGTGAGAATAGACTGCTACATTGGGTACATTAAAGTCGCCAGAAAATAAATGGAGAGGACTGAAAAACCTGTGGTGGATATTCTCCGTCCTTTAGGGTTCGATCAGAACTGGCTCAGGAACTGGCGTGAATTCGATTTTCTAGTTCTTTTGATGCCCTTGGTTCTGCTCGGGTTTGGCTGTATTGCTATTTACAGTACAGATCCTGGCCAAGCTGATTTTCGCGGTCAACTGACCATGGGCATCCTAGGGATAGGCATCATGTTTGGCCTATCCCGTTTCCCCTATCAATGGCTCCAGAACGTGAGTTGGCTGATCTATGTTCTGGTGAATGCAAGTTTGCTCGCCGTTATGTTCTTGGGCCGTGAGGCCCTTGGAGCCCAGCGTTGGATCGAAATCGGCGGGATTAGTATCCAGCCCTCCGAGTTTGCCAAGCTGGGAATCATCATCGTTTTAGCTGCCTTTATCCGTCGCTTTCCGATTAATCGCTTTCTGCGGGTTTGGATGGCACTCGCGGTCGTGGCAGTCCCTGCGCTCCTGATTTTTAAACAACCTGACCTGGGAAGCTCTCTGGTATTTGGAGCGGTCTCGCTCGCCATGTTGTATTGGGGCGGCGCACACCTCTCTTGGCTGATTATTCTTATTTCACCACTCCCTGCTGCTATTCTTTTTGCTCTGTGGGTTCCGGCCTGGATGATTTGGTGCGCAGGAATGGGAGTTCTTGCTTGGTGGACTCTTGCCAAATCTCCTACGTGGCAGCCGATCGGGATGCTGATTACGGTAGCAATCAATCTGATCTCCGGGGGATTGGGGCAGAAGTTATGGAGTGTCCTTAAGCCCTATCAACAGAAACGGTTGACCATCTTTTTAGACCCTAACCAAGATCCTTTAGGCTCTGGCTATCACATTCTTCAATCCCAAATTGCTGTCGGTTCCGGTCAATTTTGGGGTCGCGGTTTGTTTGCAGGTACACAAACGCAACTGAACTTTATTCCTGAACAGCATACGGACTTTATCTTTTCTGCTCTCGGAGAAGAGACAGGGTTTCTGGGCTGTCTAATTTTACTGGGCTGTTTCTTCACACTCTTATGGCGACTGATTCTGATTGCCAACGATGCCCGTGATGATTTTGGTTCTCTCTTGGTCGTGGGTGTTTTTGCCATGCTCTTGTTCCAAACTATCATCAACGTTGGCATGAATATTGGCGTGGCTCCTGTAACTGGAATTCCTCTTCCATTCGTAAGTTTTGGACGCTCCGCTTTGCTTACTAACTTTGTAGCTTTGGGGCTGGTTCAGGCTGTCGCTCAGGGTAGTCGTAAACGTTGGTTTTAATTTATTGCAACCTGATATCCAAACTCTTTACACAGAAGATTTTGGATATTCAAAGCATAGATGCACTAGAGATTGTTAACTCTTTCTAAAAATAGGTTAAGAGATGCCTATGAAGGTAATCGTTGATTTTACAGTTGTCCCCATTGGTGTCGGTGTATCTCTTTCTGAGTATGTGGCCGCTTGTGGGAAAGTATTAGCAGAGCGTGGGTTAAACTTCCAACTCCATGCCAACGGCACCAATGTGGAAGGGGAATGGGAGGATGTTTTCGCCGCCATCAAACGATGCCATGAAGTTATCCATGACATGGGTGCTCCCAGAATTTTTACTACCATCAAAGCAGGGACACGAATAGACCGAGAACAAACTATGACGGATAAGATTACCAGTGTCCGCTCAAAATTAGAAAATATCTAAGCATGGTCTCTAACTTAATCTGGTACTAAAGACTTTAATTTTCGGATTTCAGGCCAGATTAAAGCTACGGCCATGACTACGGCAATGGTCCCGATTCCACCGCCGACAACAGCAAGTACAGGCCCGAATAAGCTAGCTGCTACGCCTGATTCAAAGCCACCCAGTTCATTCGATGAACTGATAAACATGCCATTTACCGCGGACACGCGACCGCGCATCTCATCTGGAGTTCGCAGTTGAACTAAGGTTTGGCGGACCACGACGCTAATGCTGTCCAAAGCACCAATGCAGGCCAGCATGAAGAGGGAAAACCAGAAGGAGTGAGAAAGTCCGAAGCCAATCGTGGCTGCTCCAAATCCTCCAACAGCCCACAGCAAAGTTTTACCAGCTTGATTCATGGTGGGCAGATGGGTGATCGCCAAAGCCATCATGAAAGCGCCGATAGCGGGCGCTGCGCGGAGCCAACCTAAACCATCGGGGCCCACCTGAAGGATATCCTTAGCAAAAATGGGGAGGAGGGTGGTTGCGCCTCCTAAAAGTACCGCAAACAAATCTAAAGTAAGGGCTGCCAGGATAATTTTGGTCTGCCAAACAAAGTGGAAACCCGCTACCAAAGATTTGATGGTAACAGGTTCTGTCGAACGCTCTGCTTGTCGGCCTCTGATGAAAAATAGGCATCCGAAAAAGACCAGGGCCGTCAGTGCGCAGCATACATAGACCGAGGTGGCACTCTTTTGCATAGCAATGAGCAATCCTGCCAAAGCTGGTCCTAGCATTGCCGCCAACTGAAATCCACTACTATTCCAGGTCACAGCATTGCTGAAGATCTCTTTGGGTACGATTTGCGGGAGCAAAGCGGCTCTGGCTGGGTTATTGAATGCTCGAGCTATGCCAATGGCAAACAGGCAAAGATAGATCAGAATGACTAAACTTTGCTGATAGGAAATTACGGCCAATCCAACCGAGCAGAGGGCTAAGACCCCTTGGGTCATCATTACAATCATTCTGCGGTCAAACTGGTCCGCAGCGTGCCCGGCGGGTAAAGCCAGAAAAATAACGGGTAATACCTGGACAAGACCAACGATGCCTAGAGATAGGGCAGAATGAGTTCGCTCATATAGTTCCCAGCCAATCGCTACACTCAGCATTTGCTGGCCCATGATCGATGCCAAATTACCAAATGCAAATAGGCGATAGTCCCGGAAGCGTAGCGCTGCATAGGGATCAGGGAGAGATTGAGTGATCGGGGAGGGATTTTTTAGGCGCATTGCCTGCTGATTATAATGAACAAAAAGGGTTGCAGGCCCCTGATTGCCTATTTGCTAAAGGTTATTGGTTTTCCGTATCAACCTGCCGGGGGTTTGGAGAACTTGCTGAGATGGATTGGCTCTATAGCTCTACGGTGCTGCCTTTGAGTGAAGTCCGTCATGCCATGAGTTAAAGCAGAGTTGACGTCCTCGTGGAGAGATTGTCCAGGCTTAAAGCAAAATATCCTCAATTCTTAGCCTTCTTCGCGGATTTAAAGGGAAGATGCTGCTAGCTTTTGAGCAGAAGGCCCTTCCGAATACTATGGGTTCGGATTGTGTCTTGTCCGGGTATCCTTTTTATCTCTCTGCAAAAAAAAACATGGCTACTACAGCGTGGATTGTGTCCGTGATCTCGGGAGGGAGCGGGCTTTTTGCCGTATGGTTGTCCTGGAAGCGTCAAAACCCCATGACTTCCATGCTCTTGACCGTATGGCTGATAGCGCTCCTAGCTTTCGGTTTAACCCTTCCGACTATGCCCGCGCCACCCTTTACGGCTGGGGGGCAATTGGGATTAGGAATCCTGATCGGTACCGGGTTATGGCTACTTGGGGCTTGCTTTTCCGCTGTAGCTTCACTGCTTTCCTTGCTTGCCCCGGCAGCAGCATTCTTCCTCGTGCCCTTAGGACCGCTGCCGATTCTGTATGGCCTTCTGATCAGTGCCGCCCTGGTCTGGTTTTGCTTGGGCCTGCAATGGCGTGCTTTGCCTGCTCTTGCCCTGACCCAGTTCGCTTTTTGTGCAGCTTTGGGCCTGGTTTATGAAACTACCCCTCCTGCAGGTATGCTGCCAGAAACGTGGCGTCTTGGACCCCTCTGGATTGCCTTAGCGGGTGCTATAGCCTTTTTGATAGAGACCGTGCTTCGTCCGCAAAATTTACCCTGGCTGGGGCGTCATCTGATCACTTCAGGGATCCTCCTGGGGGGAGCTGTGGCCGTTACCTTTCTCTGTGGGTTCAAAGATTTCTGGACCCTGACGCTTGCTGCATTAGTGTCCTGTACCTTGGTTGGTTTGCTCCCTTCTGCACGGTGGGCTTTGCTGGTCTGGATTGGGCTGTTTGGTTTGGTATTTAGTACAGAACAAGGCTATGGCACGGCCCTGATTGCGCTAGTCGTCAGTCTCTATACCGTTGTTATGGATGGCCCTGCTGACCTCTCTGCGCGTGGGGATGCGGACTTGGGCGGTGCGACTTTACTGACGTTAACGGCGCTCTTTCGGCTGTTCGTAGAACACTATCCTCTCCGTGCTCCGCGGGCGGATCTATATACCCACTACACCTTGATTGGTTTCCTGCTGGCGGTGGTTGGACTGGTGAACTTGTTGCAGTGGTGGCGAGGAGAGGCAGCACCAGGTTTGGGGCGAACCCTACTCGTCGGTTTTTGGGCTGCTGGAGCACCAATTGCCTTGGCGGCGATTTGGGGGACACGGGCGGCGGCAGGCTGGATGGGCGGCAGCTTGGCTTTGGCTCTGGTTACCTTCTTGCTCCCTAACGTGCTGACGGGAATCTTACCGCTGGTTTTCTGTGGGATGGCCACAGCTCTACCCCTGGTGATTTTGGCAGAACCCTTATCCGATGCTCCGCGAGCAGACCGGATAGGGGTGTTGCTTGTGGTGGGAGGTAGCCTTGCCTTGAGCCTTTTGGCAGACTTTATCATCCAGCGGGTAACGGCTCAGCGTTCGGATTTAGCTCCGACCGAACCGCCAAACTGAGGAATATGATCACGCATTCCCTCCCTTTTGGTCCTCTGGGGGAGCGATGCATAAGAAGTCTATCGGGAGTGCATTTTCAGAGGGGGCCCTTACTAAACTATTCACACCGCTAAGTTTTCCTTATGGTCCAAGAATCTCCGGTTCGCAAGCAAGTTGGTTGGTGGGACGCAGTGATCGTCTTTTGTTGCCTTCTTTGGTTGGGCTATGGACTGGCCAGATCGGTTCAGAGTGAGGTGCCCAAAGGAAGACTTGGGGTACAGGTCACGGCCCAAGAGACGGGGGTTCCTTTGCCCAAAGTCCGCGTGCGCTTTGAGCTTGAAGGGGACGACCCCCAAACTTGGACCTTCAACACCGATGCCAGTGGGACGTTTCGGCTTGCCTCCATGCCCGCTGGAAACTACCGGGTCTATGCCTATAGCCGAGCGCACCAACTCCAAGACACCAAGTTCCTGCTCAAGGAAGGCGAACAAAAAGACCTCATCCTCAGGCTGGCTCCCAGTAAACCCTTCCTGGAAGTTATCCATCCGCAGCCGGTCTACCTTCCTGGAGAGAAGGTCAAGATTGGACTGCGTGGCTTTATCAAAGAAAACAAGATTCAGGTGGGGATCGAACGGCTCAATCTAACCGCTTCTTCAGACGTTCCGGTAGGCAAACTTTTCCAAACGCTGGACGACCTGCGCACGGGCTGGTGGCGAGGACAAGATGCTCTGGAAAAAAGCTTTCGAGAATTGCAGCCAGTCTTTGAAAAGGTTCAACAGCAAGCGGTTTCGGTCAGCGGGCGGGATATTGAAGGGGTTTCCCTGCAATACCTCCCGCTGGATGTGCGCGAACCAGGAACCTATCTGGTCCGCTTCCAAGCTGGGGCCTTGGAAGAAGCCACAGTCGTTATCCGCACGGAGGCGGGACTGATTCTCAAGACTTCGGGAAATCGTGAGCTTCTGGCCTGGCTGAGCCAGCTGAAGCAAGGGAAAGCGCTGGCGAATCTGACCGTAGAGGCTTGGGCTGACCGCCGTTTGGCTGGAGTAACGACCTCCTCGCTCCTCAGCCGAACTAGCACAAGCCCAGAGGGCTTGGCCCGATTAAACCTTCCCCCGGACTTAGAGGGCATCGATAAAGTGTATGTCCTTGCCAAACCACAGGGGAAAGAACAACCGTTGGCCTGGTTATCTCAATACCTGCCGGACCGTCCAACTTCGGCTCAACCCATCCTTGGCTATCTTTATACCGACCGCCCTGTGTACCGCCCAAGCAATAAGGTCTATTTCAAAGGGGTTTTACGCAAACAGACCAGGCGTAGTTATGAACTTCTGCGCAATCCTGGCCCGATTACGGTCTTGGTGCGTGATCCTGATGACAACTTACTCAGTCGCCAGGCTTTAAAACTGAGTCGCTTTGACTCTTTGGCTTCTTCGGTCCAGCTGACCGAAGAAGCCAAGGTCGGTATGTACCGAATTACGGCGCAAATGAATGGGGCCACGGTAGAAGGAAGCTTCGAAGTGGCTGCCTATAAAAAACCAACCTTCCAAATCACGCTGCATCCAGAAAAAAAGTATTTCACGGCCCGTGATCTCGTTCGCTTGGATTTGAATGCGCGCTATTTCTTTGGGATGCCTGTAGGTGATGCTTCGGTACGTTATCGGGTCTATCGTCTTCCGCTTTATGAATGGGAAGACGCTGACGCAGAACCGGAGGATGAAGACACATCGACGAACAGCGGAAGCTACGGAAGCTATGGGGAGACGGTTCTAGAAGGAACTACCCGTACCGATGACCAAGGCCGGGCAGCGATTACGTTTAAACCTTCGGAACTTCCCCAGCAGAAGACCGATAGCTACTACGGCGACCATCCCAGCAACTACCGCTACGCGGTCTCTGTTTCGATCCAAGCCGCAGGCAATGAATACGCTGAGGTGGAAAGTAGTTTCCCGGTTACTCAGGGGAATTGGCGTTTAACCGCCACCCCTACGCCCTACTTCACGCAACCAGGGGTTCCCGTCCAGGTCAAAGTCAAGCTCCAGGACCGTCAGACGGGGAAACCACCGACGGGGACTATCCCTTCCCTGCAGTGGCGAACAGGAACGCAAGAATGGTCAGGTCGCACGATGCGTATCGACTGGAAAGGGCCCTCCGGTTCCGTCGCGGTCAATGACCAAGGAGCAGCGACCTGGACGTTTAATCCGGACCGCGCAGGGGATTGGGTCTTTGCGGTGACCACCCAAGATGCCCAGGGGAATTCAATTACCAGCCAAAGTAGCGTCTGGGTCTCTAGCTACGGTGAAGTGGTCCCCTCGACTCCCCAAGCTCCACTCCTACAAGTGATTACCGATAAACGCACCTATCAGCTCGGTGAACGGGCTAAAGTCGCTCTACGCAGTCCTCTCCCAGACGCCCAAGTGCTCCTTACCTTGGAGGGAGACAACCTGCACCAGGCTCGTTTAGTATCGCTGGTGAAGGGGAATGCCAGGGTTGAAGTCCCGGTTAAAGAGGGCTATATCCCTTCAGCCTACCTGAGTGCTAGCCTTGTCCACGACAAACGCTTTATACAAGAAACGATTCCCCTGCGCATCGGGACCCAAACCAAGAAGCTTCAGGTCACCCTTCAGACCGATAAACCGCGCTATGAACCCCGCGAAAAAGCAGAAATCACGGTTCAGACCCATTCTGCAGACGGCCAACCCGTATCCACGGAACTATCGCTGGCCGTGGTCGATGAAGCGCTCTTTGCCATCCGAGAAGATAGCCCTGGTTCCCTGTTTAACACCTTCTATGCCCGCCGCCCGAATCAGGTGCAAACAACCTACTCGTTCCCCTGGATTGCCCTGCAGGGCGATAAAGGCTCAGGAGTGGATGTGCGTCGTGACTTTCCAGATACGGCCCTTTGGCTTCCAGAGTTGGTGACCGATGCTAAGGGCTTTGCCAAAGTTACCCTCCCCTTGCCCGATAACCTGACGCAGTGGCGGATCACCGCCCTTGGACAAACCACAGATTTGCAGTTGGGCTTCGGAGTTCAGCGTTTTGTAAGCCGCAAGGAATTTGCCGTGCGCCTGGCCGTGCCCTCTGTGCTGACAGAAGGGGATGAAGTAAGCGTTAGTGCCGTGGTCAGCAATGATGGGGCGCAGCAGCGTGAGGCCCAAGTTGCTTTGATTATCGGAGGAGAAGCTGCGAAGAAACCAACTTCTATAACGATCGCTCCCGGCAAATCGGAAACCGTCCAATGGACCTATCGTGCCAATCGTTTGGGCGTTTTTCCTTTCCAGGTGAGGGCTACCAGTCAAGATGGACGGACGGATGCGGAGGAACGCAGGGTGACCATTCAGCCCTTTGCCACAGAGAACGTCGTAGCTCATGACTTAATGTTGTCTGCTGGACGCACTGACTATGCCTTCACAACTTCTCCGGGGCTGGTCCGGGAGGCCAGCCGTTTGACCGTGCATCTGGCACCCTCCATTTTCTCCCAGCTATTGGGAAGCCTGGACTATCTGGTGGACTACCCCTATGGCTGCACCGAGCAAACCCTGAGCCGGTTTCTACCTGGGTTGGCTATGCGACAGATCCTCCAAGAGAAGGGAATTGCGCTACCGGACCTCACGCGCCGCACTCCGGAAGTTGTCCAAAAAGGATTGGCGCGGCTCTATCGCTTCCAGCACGACGATGGGGGTTGGGGCTGGTGGGAGGATGATGAAAATGACCTCTGGATGACTGCTTATGTGATCTACGGTCTCACCAAGGCTCAACAGTCAGGGCTGGTGGTGAATGCAGAAGCCTATCAACTGGGGCGTGAGTCTTTGGCCAGTCAGGTGCGAGAGCAGGGATCGCAAGGTTTTGCGAAGAGTCAGGACCGCTATATCCGGGATACCTATGCTTTCGCGCTCTATAGTCTGGCCTTGAGTGGCAGTCCGATGCCAAATTCTTTACCAGAGCTAAGGAATTTGGCTAAAGACCTGACGCCCTATGGCAAGGCAATACTGACCTTGGCCTTGGACCGGTGGCAACAACCGAAGGCGGCCCAAGAATTGGTCAGTCAGCTGCTAAACCAGAAACAGCAGAGTAAGGCAGGCATTTACTGGGAACCGACCTTGCCAGCTTCGCTGCGCAGGACAAAAGAAGATCGCTGGTTTGGTCACCACTGGCTCAATGCGAATGAAACCACTGCTTGGGTTCTTTTGGCCATGATGCAGACGGAATCCCTGCCTCCAGAAGAATTACAGGCAGGGGTGCGTTGGCTTTTGGCGCAACGTCAGAATCAAGGCTGGGAATCGACCAAGGATACGGCGGTTGTGCTGGATGCTCTATTGGCCTATACCCGACGCTATGAAAAACCAGTGCTGGCGCCGACCACAGTGCAGGTCTTGCTGAATGGAAAACCAATAGGGAAAGCTACTTTTAACGAGCGTTCCATTTGGTATCCAGAAGCAACGCTAAAACTCCCGACCGAGCAACTCATCTCCGGAGAGAACAAGATTACCTTTGAGAATGCGGCGGCTAAGGCTTCGCTCTATGGGAACATTAGCTTCCAGCAAAGTGAGCGCTTGTCCGAAGCGGAACCAAAGGCAGTATCTAAGCAGGGGCCTCTAAAGCTAGAACGCACCTATGCTTTACTGCGGAGCACTAAGGGCGCTGATGGACTGCCTACTTTTGAGGAAATTCCTCTAAAAGCGGGAGATAGGGTGGCGACGGGGAGTTTGATCCGGGTCCGGGTGAACGTTCTGGGATGGAAAAAAGATACGGAGCTGAGCCACCTCATTCTGGAGGACCCCCTACCCGGAGGGTTCCGCCCCACGGATTCCAGTTTGCCCGGTGAAGACTACAATCCTTACACCACTGAAATCCGGGATGACCGCATCCTTGGTTATTACCGAACGGTGTGGGAAGACCATTTGGATTTTGACTACCTCCTTCGTGCAGAAGTGCCAGGGACCTTCCGGGCTTTGCCCTCCCGTCTGTGGAGTATGTATGGAGATTGGCAGCTCCTGGGCCCTCAGATGAAGCTGCAGGTGGTGCCATGATGCCTCGCCGTCAATGGCTATGGGGTGGAGCCTGTACCCTTCTGTTAGGAGCTTGTTCTTCGGCTTCGAATCAGACCCGACTGGCTGCTTTTAGTACTTCCCTGGCGGGACGTTCCCGCGCTCAACGACATAACGCGGCCTGGGCTATCCAACGTTTGAATCATGCCTTGATTCGTCCTAAGGCGGTTTTTTCCTTCAATCGCCAGGTTGGACCTTGGACCCGTGATGAGGGGGTACTGAGAGCACCGGTGAGTTATGGCGGGATCCTTGTTCCGTCCTGGGGTGGAGGAGTATGCCAGGTTTCGACTACGTTTTACTGTGTCGCGCTGTTGTCGGGGTTGGAGATTCTTGAGCGCCATCCCCATGAGGTCGCCCCTGCCTATATTCCTGCGGGAATGGATGCTGCGGTGGCCTTTAATCTGGCTGATCTGCGGGTAAGAAATCCTTTTGCTTTCCCCGTTCAAGTGCAATGTCAGATCGAGCAAGACCGTGTGACCTGTCAGCTCATGGCCATGACTGAAACTATGCCTAGGCACTATGAACTGGCCCGTGAGTTGGTGACCCAACAGCCCCCTCCTTTGATTGATGCAGGCAAAATCCAGCAGGGTCGTTCAGGGGTACGGGTAAGACTTTGGCGTGTCTATGAAACTCAGGGAAAGCTGGTTCAGGAGCTTTGTCATGAAACGGAATATGCTCCGCTACCCCATTCTATTTAGGCTTCGCAGGGCAACCACTCTGTAGTAGTCTGGTGGCGATTAACTGGTATACGCCAATGCCCAATACGGTTGCCTGTGTGCTTGCTGCGGGAAAAGGGACCCGCATGAAATCCCGGATGCCTAAAGTCCTCCATGGATTTGGCGGGAGGACACTGGTCGGGCATGTGCTCCATGCCTTACAGCAAACCGAGGTTGATCAAATACAGGTGGTCATTGGTCATGGGGCGGAAGCCGTCGAAGCCAGCCTGGCCGACCAAGGGGTGGGCATTATTTACCAACATGACCAAAAAGGCACAGGCCATGCGGTGCAACAGCTAGCTCCAATCCTTCAAGATTTCAGCGGAACGCTCCTGGTCGTTAATGGCGATATGCCTTTGATCACCCCGCAAACCATTCAGCAGCTTTTAGACCGTCATCACCGTGAAGGCGCTAAAGCCAGCTTAGTAACGGCCCGGTTAGCAAATCCTACGGGCTATGGGCGGGTGTTTTTGAAATCGGATGGTTCCATAAAGTGCATTATTGAACATCGGGACTGCACCCCTGAAGAACGACTTCATCCCTTGGTAAATGCGGGCATTTATTGTTTTGACTGGCAGAAGCTATGGCCGATTCTCAAAGCCCTAAGCAATAAGAATGATCAAGGCGAGTACTATCTCACCGATGTGATTGCCCCGCTAGCCCCTGCCTTTGCCCTGGAAATTAGGGACGAGCGAGAAATTTTGGGTGTAAACAATCGTCTACAGTTGGCAGAAGTGGCTGAAATTTACCATCAACGGACCTTGCAACACTGGATGTTGGAAGGGGTAACTATCCTAGACCCTCGTTCCACCACTATTGAAGATACCGTTCAGCTCGAACCCGATGTGGTGATTGAACCCCAAACTCATTTGCGGGGTAGGACGGTGATTCGGTCTGGAGCCTCGCTGGGTCCGGGCTCTTTGATTGTAGATAGTGAGATTGGTGCAGAGAGCGTAGTTCGGTATTCTGTGATTGAGCGGAGCCGGATAGGTTCACACTGTGCCATCGGTCCCTTTAGCCATATCCGGGATGGGGCCGTGATTGGTGACCAGTGCCGTATCGGAAACTTTGTGGAGATAAAGAAATCTATCCTGGGAAACCACACCAACAGCGCTCATTTGAGTTACTTAGGGGATGCCACGTTAGGGGAACGGGTCAATATTGGGGCTGGGACGATTACTGCCAACTATGATGGTTTCCGCAAACATCCCACCATCATTGGCAAAGGCACGAAAACGGGTTCCAATTCCGTACTGATTGCCCCGATCACCTTAGGAGCAGACGTGAATGTGGGAGCAGGTTCTGTCGTTACGAAGGATGTCCCTGATGGTGCGCTGGTGGTGGCCCGTGCTAAACAGGTGGTCAAGGAAAACTGGAAGCCTAAACAAAAGACTGACTAGGGACTTCTGAATATAGCTTCTAAGCTTGTGCGATTGCTGCATCTAGTGGTAAATCCTCTGTTGCTCTTACTTTTGGGGATCACTTTCCGCTACTCTTATAGTTAGTTATATTTGCCATCAAGTTTTCTTATCTATGAGCTTTAGTTTTGACCAAATGAGAATCCTGAGAGCGATTGCGCATGAAGGGAGTTTCAAAAAAGCAGCGGAGTCTATGTTTATCTCCCAGCCCGCAGTCAGCTTACAGGTGCGGAATTTGGAAAAAGCTGTGGGAGCTGTGTTGTTTGACCGCTCTAGCCGCAGTGCCGAACTCACACAGGCAGGCCAGGTGCTACTTTCCTATGCCGAGCAAATGATTAACCTCCAGAAAGAGGCGGTCAGAGCGATTGGAGATTTGGAAAGTTTGCGGGGTGGCGTTCTAACGCTAGGGGCTTCCCAGACCACAGGAACCTACTTAATGCCCCAGCTCATCGGCATATTTCGCCAGCGCTACCCAGAAGTGTCTGTACAACTTCAGGTCCGTTCGACGCGACAGGTTGCCCAAGGCGTCATGGAAGGGCTGTGGGGTCTAGGAATTGTTGGTGGTGCTGTGCCCAATGAACTCAGCGAACGCTTGGAAGTTGAAGATTTTATCGCTGATCCCTTTGTTTTGATTGCAGCCGCCAACCATCCTTTGGCCGGTGCTTCTGTGATTGACAAGAAACGACTATACAGAGAAAAATTCATCACCCTGGATCCAGGGTCCACTACCCGCCGTGTCATCGATAAGGTCCTCCTCGAATCTGGCATTGAGCCTTCTAAACTCAATCTCGAAATGGAACTAAGTTCTTTGGAAGCAATTAAAGTAGCCGTACAGGCGGGACTGGGCATCGCCTTCATCTCAGCGATTGCCGTCCATCAGGAACTGTCTATGGGTGTTCTAGAACAAATTCAGGTAGAAGGTTTAGATGTGCATCGCAAGTTGCGTATCCTGACAGACCCTAAACGCTATGTTTCGCGGGCTACCCGTGCCTTTCAAAAAGAAATTCTTCCTCAAGCTCTTAGCCTGATGCCCTTTAAAACTTTGTAGAGGTATTGCCTATCATGTATTCCGTTCAAAAGCTGGCACAACTTTTAGATGTGCGTGTAGACCCTTCCCTCAGTCTAGATATCACTGGGGTAGCGACTATGGAAGAAGCCCAGGCAGGCGACCTCACTTTTTTGGCCAATCCTAAATATGTTCAAAAAGTAGAAGGCTGTAAAGCCGGAGCTATTCTTATTTCTCCTAAATTTGAAGGCAAACTCCCCATACCCGCTCTTTACACAAACAATCCCTATTTAGCTTTTGCCCGAGCCATAGAGCTTTTCCATTCCAAGCCCTTGCCTCCGAGAGGCATTCATCCAACCGCAGTAATCGGTCAGGGCTGCACTTTGGGCGAGGATATTTCTATTGGTGCCTATGTAGTCATTGGCAACCATGTGACTCTTGGAGACCATGTGACCATTCATCCCCATTGTGTGATCTATGACGGGGCTGTTCTGGGCGCTGGATGCCTGCTGCACAGCCATGTGGTAATCCGAGAAAATGTGCAGCTTGGTCAGCGTGTCATTGTGCAAAATACGGCAGTGATTGGGGCCGATGGTTTTGGCTTTGCTCCCGTCGGGGATGGGACGTACCACAAAATTCCTCAGGTCGGGACCGTGATCTTAGGCGACGATGTGGAAGTTCAATCCCTCAGTTCTGTGGATCGGGGCACGCTGGAAGCGACGACGGTTGGTGAGGGCACCAAAATCGATAATTTGGTGCAGATCGGTCACGGCAGTAAAGTCGGAAAAAATACAGTGATTTGTGGTCAGGTTGCCCTGGCTGGTTCGACGATCGTTGGAGACCGGGTGGTGCTGGCCGGTCAGTCAGGGGTATCTGGTCATCTCACGATTGGCGATGATGTGATCGCTGCCTCTGGGACAGGAATTACTCAGTCTATTCCGAAAGGCAAAGTGATTGCAGGTTTTCCTGCCGTTGAGGTAAATGTCTGGAAACGCTACGTCACCCAATTGAAAAATCTTCCAGAACTGTCTAAACGGGTGCGAAGACTGGAACGGGCTTTAGAAATTAAAAATCAGGAAAGCCAGAATTCTGATGATGGGTGAAATTAGATTTAATCGTTTGAAACTTTATTTGTAATCATAGCTTGCCTCTTCGTACCCCTAAAATGAAACTGGTTTCATGCTCTTAGAGGATTCCCTTGGCTCGTAAATCCTTGCTGTCTGGTAAGAAAATCAATCCAGATCCGATTCATCCCGGTATTTCTGTCACAGACCTGATCGACAAAAGTTTCCTGGCCTACAATGGGGCTCGCTTGCGAGAAGGAGCTCACCTGCTGGTCCAGGAGATGCTACAGGCAGACGTAACCGTAGGCGTGACGCTCACGGGAGCGCTTACGCCTGCGGGACTAGGAATTTCCGCCTTGATACCCCTGATGGAAGCTGGATTTATCGATTGGATGGTTTCCACAGGGGCTAATCTTTACCACGATACGCACTTTGGTATTGGTTTAGACTTACATCGAGGTAGTCATCAAGTCTCCGATGTCGTGCTAAGAAAAGAAGGGGTCGTCCGCATCTATGACATCTTCTTTGACTACGATGTCCTTCTATCTACCGATGCCTTTTTCAGAAAAATCTTCGAAGCGCCAGAATTTCAAAAGAAGATGGGAAGTGCAGAGTTTCATAACCTGTGTGGCAAATACATCCTGGAACGAGAAAAACTTTTAGGTGATACGAAGCCTCGGTCCTTGCTCTCTACGGCCTATCGTCTAGGCGTCCCTGTCTATACTTCCAGCCCCGGGGATTCCTCCATCGGCATGAATGTGGCAGAACAAGCCCTCCAAGGCAAAGGCCCTCAGTTTGATGTCTTGCTAGATGTGAACGAAACGGCTGCTATCGTTCTGGGAGCCAAACGGTCTGGGGGAAAGAGTGGCGTCTGGATTCTCGGGGGTGGTTCTCCAAAGAACTTTATTCTGCAAACGGAGCCACAGATTCAGGAAGTGCTGGGCATTGAAGAAAAAGGACACGATTTTTTCCTGCAAATCACGGATGCTCGCCCAGATACGGGTGGGCTTTCTGGTGCAACTCCTGCGGAAGCCGTTTCCTGGGGCAAGGTAGATCCTGAGAAGCTGCCGGGTACCGTAGTCTGCTATTGCGACTCCACTATTGCCTTACCCTTGCTGACCGCCTATGCTTTGGAGAAAGTGCAACCCAGACCTCTGAAGCGGCTCTATGACCATCGGGAAGTGCTGATGGATAAACTGAAAGCCGCCTATGATGAAGTGCAGGCCGAAAAAGCAAAGCCTGTGAAAAAAGACAAAAAGTCGAAACCAAAAGCGAAGTCCAAAAATAAGAGCTGATTTTATGATTCGCTTGACCCAGTACTCCCACGGTGGCGGCTGTGGTTGCAAAATTGCTCCGGCACAGTTGCAGGAAATTTTGCGCAATATGCCTGTATCCATACCGGACCCACGCCTGCTTGTTGGCACGGAAACCAGCGACGATGCTGCCGTCTATCAACTCAATGAGACCCAGGCATTGGTGCTGACCACGGATTTCTTTATGCCGATTGTCGATGACCCCATCGATTTTGGTCGGATTGCGGCCACCAACGCGCTTTCTGATATTTACGCGATGGGTGGAACACCGATTTTGGCTTTAGCGGTGTTGGGGATGCCGATCAATACGCTGCCCATGGAAGCGATTCAAGGGATTATGCAGGGGGGCGTCTCCGTCTGTCAGGAAGCAGGAATTCCTTTGGCTGGGGGACATTCTATTGATTCACCAGAACCTATTTTTGGCTTAGTTGCTGCGGGCTTAGTCCATCCTCAAAATCTAAGGCGCAACGCCTCGGCGCAGGTAGGAGATGCTCTGATTTTGACCAAACCCCTGGGCATTGGGGTGATGACTACGGCTGTGAAAAAAGGAAAATTGAGCGCTGAAGGGTATGCGGAAGTCCTTGCTGTTATGACCCAACGTAATCAGATCGGTTCGGTGCTGGCAGAGAATCCTACCGTTCATGCCATAACCGATGTGACCGGATTTGGTTTACTAGGCCATCTACTAGAAGTCTGTCGAGGGGCTGGCCTAAAAGCTATCCTTGACCAAGAAAGAATTCCTATTCTGCCGGAAGCAAAAAAACTAGCTCAGGCAGGAATTTTCCCCGGTGCCGCAGAGCGCAACTGGCAGGGATATAAACACGAAATATCAGCCCAAAGACTCCAGGAATGGGAACAGCTTCTCCTGGCGGACCCACAGACCAGCGGAGGTCTGCTCTTAGCGGTACAGGCTGATGGGGCAGCCGATATTTTGGCGCAGATCCATCAAGCTGGCTATGCCAAGGCGGCCCTTATTGGTTCCTGTAGGGAGGGAGCGCCCAGCATCGAACTCACTACTGAGTAGACTTGAGTGGGAATGTACCCACCGTTTCTTATGTTGAGTCTCCGATGATGAATACATATTTACAAAGTAATGATTAGTCAACGTACGCCGCCCTCTACTAGAACTATTAACATGAAGATGCAGTGGTCTGAGATAGACATCCATCTTGGAGAATGACGCTTGATGAACACTTATACCCTCAACCTAGATGCTGCAATTGAACTAACTGATGACCAGTTCTACAGACTCTGTCGCAATAACCCTGACCTTAAATTTGAACGCAATGCCCAAGGAGAATTAATTATCATGCCCCCCACAGGCGGAGAAACAGGCCGTCTCAATACCAATCTTATTATTGATGTGGGAAACTGGAACAGGCAAACGCAATTAGGACAAGTTTTTGATTCTTCCACTTGCTTCAAACTCCCCAATGGAGCCGATCGATCTCCCGATGTCTCCTGGATTCGACAAGATCGATGGGATGCATTGACCCCAGAGCAAAAAGAAAAATTTCCTCCCATCTGCCCTGACTTTGTGATTGAATTGATGTCCCCCAGCGACACCCTCAAAACCATTCAAGAAAAGATGCAAGAATATATAGACAACGGTGTCAAATTAGGATGGTTACTTAATCGCAAAGAACATAAGGCCGAAATTCATCGTATAGGTAGAGATGTGGAAACGCTCCAATCGCCTACTTCTCTATCTGGTGAAGAAATTCTGCCTGAATTTGTCCTCGACCTACGCTCAATCTGGTAGGGAATTGCTCGACCCTTTCGCCAACAAGAATGCGAAGTCTGAGCTAATCTTTAAACTCTCTAGATAATTAAATGTCTGTTGCCTATAGAGGTGCGCCTTTGTCCATCATCTTGTAGTACATCGAACAGCAGGCTGAAATTGAATACTAATTTCCTTCTCCTTCCGCCCACATCACTCCCCAAGCGCTAAATCGGCGCTATCGGTGGAGCACTGCGATGCTCTTGATAACTCAAGCCCCTAAAGCACTTGGTTAAGATATTGAATGAGTTGCTCTGCTCTTAGCAAACCTTCGATTCGGTCCACAGGCTTCCCATTTTTGAAGACCACCAGGGTAGGCAGGGAGGTGATTTTGTGTTTTGCGGCTAGGTCAGGGTACTTATCCGTGTTGATTTTGACAACCCGAAGCCGATCTTTTAGCTGGGCACCAACTTTTTCCAGGATCGGACCCATCATCTGGCAAGGGCCGCACCAGGGCGCATAGAAATCAACCAATAGAGGAGTTACCGAGCCTTGGAGCATCTCTTCAAAACTAGTAAATTGCTTTTTGACGGCCATAAACGACCATGTCTATATGTATTCCAATTTTATAGCAGGCCACTAAAAAGGTTAGATACTCCTAACATTAATCAACAACCTAGATGCTACATAGTCTGGATAGTCAAGAGAAACAGATAAGGGGATCAGCTTCTAGAGAGCATGCGCTGATATTTACTTTTTACTGGGTTGACTTTTGAGGTAGCTCAGGAAAGATTTTAGTTCGGCGAGGGTTAATTCCTGGCGGGTGGGTTTGCCATAACTATTTTTTAAGTAGGTTCTACCCTGATTGTTGTTCATGCCAATGCGTCGAATTTCCTGAGTTGTTTGCTCCATCAGTTGCTCGAGCAGTTGGTCATGTAAAGCCGAAGGGAGTTTCGTATCCCCTGATTCTTCTGGACCGCCTGAATAAAAGTCCGGTTCATCTAAAGGAGGTAATGGAGTAAGAGAAAATTCTTCTTCCTCTGGAACCGGAATGTCGAAGTCTAACTCAGACTCACGGGTTTCAAAAGTTTGAGTAGGCGGAATCGATTCAGCAGCTTCACTGCTTTGCTCTATGGGCTCGATACGTCCCATTGGCCTAATCGGCGTTACATTCAGCGCTGAAGATGAAACAGTCCCCAGAGGTTCTTCTCCTCCTTCTCTTACCAGCCCAGCAAGGGCGAACACGCGTTCCATCGCCATATTCTCAGCGACCAGGAGATCATCCTGTTGTCCGTGGGCTTGAAAAGTCTGATCTCCCAACAGGAGGGTAGCCCGGACAATATAGGGGACTGCCGTATGGATGACCTCACTTTGGAGGGCGGTCATACCATGAGCTTTGGCTTGCTGGATATGGTGGTGGAGTTGGGCGGAGAAAAACAATTAATGCGCTCCCGTAAAGTTATTCAGTCAGTGCATCCTACCTCAACTCACTCAGCCGACCAAGCGTTATAAATACTCATGGCCTTGGCAAAATCCTCTTTGAAAATGGTATCGATGCAAGCTTCCACCGCATCTAGGGTGGCAGGAAGCAAAGCTCGCTGTACCTGAGAAAAACGACCTAAGACATAGCCTATGGTGTGACTGCTATCTCGGGCGCTATCAATACCGATACGGAGGCGTGGAAAATCCTGAGTGCCTAGATGCTGAATAAGGGATTTGACACCATTGTGTCCTCCGGCAGATCCTTGAGCCCGTAAGCGCAGACGTCCGGTGGGCAAAGCCAGTTCATCGTAAAGGACTAAGACTTGGGAGGGTTCTAACTTAAACCAGTCACATACGGCCCTTACCGCTTGGCCGGAGTTATTCATATAGGTGGTGGGCTTCAAGAGATGGACGCGATGACCTTTGTGACTTCCAGAGCCATACCAGCCTTGAAACTTGCGTTCCTCTTTGAAGGAAATGGACCAAGATTTTGCTAAGTGGTCTAGGGCCATATAGCCAATATTGTGGCGGGTCTGGTCATATTCCGGACCTGGATTTCCTAAACCGACAAAAAGAACCGGGGTCATAGCGTCCTAATTTTTTCTAATACTCTGGTATTTCGGAACAACTTATACTATGCTCAGAACCTGTGTGTGCCGTTGTAGCTCAGTGGTAGAGCACACCCTTGGTAAGGGTGAGGTCACGAGTTCAATCCTCGTCAACGGCTCCAGAGATTTTTAATCATTCATAGTTATGAAACTTGTTTGATGGCTTGTATCCTGCGCAGGTACCACTGTACGGCTGCTCTTGCTAGGCGACGAGAGTTATGGCGGATGGTTGCTTTCTCATGGTTCTCATCGAGGACATGGGCCAAGACGAGCTGAATCCCCATCAGAGCCAGACGCTCTGGATCTATGCGAACAGGTTGTGAACCTTCCTGGCGGTACTTGTCCAGATAAATTTTGGGATTATCTTTCTGCATGAGAACCGTATCGAAAATGCGGTAACCGACGGTCTTTTCGATGGCTTGAACATGGTCTGCCACACTATAGTTATCGGTTTCTCCTTGCTGGGTCATGATGTTACAGATGTAAATCCTCTGGGCATTACTGGCGGCGATCGCTGCAGAAATCTCAGGGACTAGCAGGTTCGGGATCACACTGGTATACAAAGAACCGGGACCAATAATGATCAAGTCTGCTTCTTGAAGTGCTCTGATCACTTCGGGCAGAGCTTTTGGAGATTCAGGAATACATCCTACCTGTGTAATTTTCCCCCCAGCTTCCGGGATATTGGACTCGCCTTCTACGCGACGGCCATCTTCAAATTCAGCCCAAAGTCGCACATCTTCCAAGGTGGCGGGCAAAACCCGTCCCCGAATAGCCAGGACTCGGGCACTTGCTTCAATTCCTTTCTCCAAGTCTCCCGTGACATCCGCCATAGCCGTCAAAAATAGATTCCCAAAGCTATGCCCAGCCAATCCTTCCCCACTGGTAAAGCGATATTGAAAGAGTTCTGTGATCAATTTTTCTTCGTCCGCTAGAGCGGCAAGACAGTTCCGGATATCACCGGGAGGTAAGACCCCAAATTCCTTGCGTAAGCGTCCAGAAGAACCTCCGTCATCGGCAACCGTAACCACCGCTGTGATATTGGAGCTGAATGCCTTGAGACCTCGCAACAACGTAGAAAGTCCCGTGCCACCACCAATAACTACAATTTTCGCTCCACGAGTCAAGCGTCTTCGCTCAAACATTAGATCCACTAGATCTTCATCTTCAGGTCCCAGAACTTCTGTAATAGAAGAAACTGCATTGCGAAATCCCCAAAACATAAGTGTTAACCCACTGATTAAGACCAGCGGACCACTGATGTCATTAGGGATAGCTTTGGCAAGGGCCCGGACGGCTCCGCTTAAAAATAATCCTGTGTAAAACACAGGTTTGAGGTCAATCCAAATCGCTAAACCGACACTGATGCATAGAGTGCCTATCCCAAAAAGAAAAAGCCATCTTTTGATTCGCATACCTGGATAGAGCCACTTGCCCATCTTTTGAGTACGCGATTTTAGATTAGTCACAGCCATCTCATCTTCCTATGAACCTACTGAGGATGAATAGAACGAAAGCAAGATTACACGTCCGAGTTTCTGGCCGAGGTGGTAAAGGTGGTGTTGACGCAAGGTCTGTCGCTTGCCGAAGCGGCAAAGGTGCCATCAGCGCTATGAAACCCGTGCTAAGGCCGAAGCTTCGATCCGGGAGTACATCGAAATCTTTTATAACCGTCAACGGCGTCACTCTCGCCTTGGCAATGTTACTCCCGCCGGGTTTGCTCAGAATTTCCGCACACAACGGCGGACTGTTTGAAACGCGAGTGTTTACTATTCCCAGGACACCTCAGTTCATGCAAACGCCTAAACTCCTATTTTTCAGAGACGACTAGATATCTGTAAAATTTCATTGAAAAAATAATTTCTTGTGGTAATTCTCTGGAAGTTTGGGCAACTTTTAAACAAGTTCTCTCATTCTTCTCTACATGAAAAACCTGACTTTTTCTTCCGCTTTTTGTGTGAGACTCTCTAATTATCTTCCGCTTAGTTGCTCTCTGTCATCCTATCTTGCTCCAGCTCTGCATGGCAAAATACTGAATTCTTCCCGCAGAAATACAAC
>JBAUTB010000009.1:0-5232 GCA_049582005.1 Gloeobacterales cyanobacterium
CTGCCCCTTCTTCGAAGTGATGTGCAAGTGGCTGTGGGGAATGATGACCGACAAATATTTGAGGTTGGGTGCAAGTTGGTATGGATAAAAGCTTTCGGCTACATCAAGACCGAAACAAACCTCTGCGAACCCTTCCCCGTAAGGACAGTTCTGACTAATCACCTTCAGAAAGGGAGTTGCTGCGGGGATGCTGTACTGTTTACCGCCAGTGCGGAGTATCCCAGGGTCGTTAGCCCAGGTCCGGTAGGCTTTCTTGGTCGTTAGAGCTTGGTCGGTCTCGCCTTCACTGGAAGCGTCTGAGGCTTCTAGGGTGAGATCAGGTTTACGCGCAACAACTTTTTCACAGACTTGTGTAATCATGACAAGTATCTCCATGAGAAACAGCTCCGAGAAATAGCCCATTGGGCCTTTGGGTTCGGGTAAGAGATTTCTGAAGCTGTGAACTGGGTAAATCAAAAGTGCAAAGGCTGTTTTGCTTGGTCGGCGGGGCGGCCTTTGTTCTTTGTGCAAAAGTATAGCTTGTAGACCGAGGTCTGTAAAGCGAACTTCTGCTTTTGAAAAAGGAATAAACGGTGTTCGTGTTGTCTGAGCTGATAAATTTGGAGGTGTAAAGCGCCACAGGTTGTAATGTCTGAGAAATCCGATCCGCTTGAGGGATATTGGAATACAAAACAACTTATTCAAGCGACTAAACGATCTAAAGCATTTGTGAATGAGTGCCTTCAGGGAAAGGGGAAAATAACGCTTAAGGGCATCAGAATAGGCACTAGACAAGAATGGTATGTTGAGGATGCCGACGCTAGAGAGTTCATTCGTAGAGTCGAAGAAGAGGATCGGCGTAAGTCCCCTGCACAACTTGCTAAAGCGGTTGGCAAATCCCGAAAATACATCTTGGATGCGATCACTGGCTATGGCGGGACTCGTGAACCTAGACTCAGAGCAGTTAAGGAGAAACAGGGATGGGTCATTGAAGAAGCCGATGCAGAAGAGTTTATTCGTAAAGAAAAGGGTACTAGCAGCACGAATACCGAGTAGTGCTTTCTCGCTGGGCATGATCCGCTGATGATTCTTGCTGACTGCCCTCGACAGTAAGCACATATACACAAATAAGTTTTTTTGCGCTAATCTAGCTATATTCATGGGTAATGCCCCTGAATGTTGTGCGAAACAGCGCTTGGGTTACAAGCGTTTTGAGGGGGAGTCATTTCGGCTCCAGATTTGGTTGATGACCCTGCTGAATCCGGCAAAGGAAGAACCAGCAGTGGGTCCAGTGGCCTAGAAAAGGCCATTAGATAACATCCGAAAGGCCGTCCTATTTGGAGATAGCGCGGTCTTTTGTTTTTAATGTTTCTCTGCCCAAAGAATAAAGCATACGAGAATTCTCGTCAAGCTTATTTGTTTAAGAGGCAGTCTTCGCTTTAATAATTTTCTCTAACCGGTGCTTTCTTTCTCGCTCCCGTTTTGAATCTTCTAACCGGAGTCTGTATCCCTTACGAAATTCTTCAAGAGACATCCTTAATTCTTTGGCTACACGGACTTCTTGAAATTCACCCATCGGACGTAGATTAGTCCACTCGCTCCAAGTGTTAGCACTGTACCCTGAGAGCTTGGCTAGTTCTGTCGGACGCGCATAGCGGACATCTTCAGCCGTTAAGGCCAGATGAGTTTCCATAGCTTCCGTTCCTGAATTATCCTTAGCTTGCATAAGTCAAAACTAGTCTCTTGAACTAATCTTAGCAGATTGACAAGAGACAAGAAAGCTTGTGACCTGTTGCTAAGTTTTATACTACATAGTGGACATTCTGAGAACACATCGGAGCACAGTGGATCACGACGACATTTCACAGTACACATGGACCCCGCGAGAGCTAGCTGACCGTTGTGGCCTGTCCTACACGATAATCCGAGACATTGTGGTTGGAAAAAGCAAAGGATACGGAACAATTCGCGCTCACAAATCAACAAAAGGTCAGTGGCTCATTTTTGATGCTGACGCCATGGACTTTATTGAGCGGTATCCGAAAGAAAATCAGAAGGTCTTTTTGAGTCAGTGGCTAAAAAATGTTTTTGTAGGAGAGTGGCAACCGTTAGAAAAGTTTGCAAGCCGCCTTGGTGTTTTGGCTTTTAGAAATCTCTCTGAGCAGGCAGGAGAGCAGATTCAGGGAGTAAGGCGAATCCCTCTAGGGCGGCAATCTGTAGCACTTTTGCTATCTCTTGCTCCCCATGATTCTTCTCTTCGCATACAGATTCAGGTCTTACCCATGGGAAAGAAAGTGGCTTTACCTGAGGGATTGACCCTTAGTGTCCAGTTGAGTTCTGGCGAGACCCGTAACGCTCAGGCAAGTCCAGGGGCAAGACAGCTACTTATTTCATTAGAAGATTTTAAAAGTGGAGAAGAGTTTTGGACATTTGTCACTCTAGGGGATATTAGGGTAGATGGTTCTTTTGTCACCTAGCTATGGGTAAACTCCTCTTCTTTGAGCTACGCAGAAAGGGTATTGAGCTTTCCGATGGTCTGCTAACTACTCTTTATGTTCAAGAGGATGGCTCTTCAGGTTATGGAAAAACGCTGGGGACTCTTTCTTGTCCAGCAATACTTTTAAGGAATTACCACCAATGGAGGGAGACTTATGCAAGATTAGACATAGCATTGCGCGGTCGTTTCTCAAGTGTAGAACCTCTTGTTAGTGACGGCGTAGAAGATATTCAAAAAGTAAGCAAGGCTCTGGTGCAAAGCCTAAATGACTGGTTAGACACGTCAGACCGGGGTTTTTTGCCTGTAAGAGATAAGCTGATCGCCCTAGCGCACTCAGCCAGTCACGAAGAGGAAGTTCGTCTAGTTATTCAAAGTGAAGTAGAGGAGCTGTACCGACTTCCTTGGCATCTCTGGCAACCCTTTGAAAGTGCTTGTGGAATTGAAATAGCTGTAAGCCCTATGACCTCTGAGTTTGGGAAAACTCGACTCAGTGCGCCACAGCGAGAAAAAGTAAGAATTCTAGCGATCCTAGGCAGTAAACAAGGGATAAAGCTTCGGGATAAAGCCCTCCTGAAAAAAATTCCTGAGGATCAAGCTGAAGTGGTTTTTCTTTTCCAACCCACGGCACGGAGATTATTTCAAGCTTTGAGGGATGAGAAGGGATGGGATTTATTTTTCTTCGCTGGTCATAGTGCAACAGTCGAAGAAAAAGGTGTCATCCACATAAACAGAGCTGAAAAACTAACCATCTCAGATCTTAGAAATGCTCTCCGCTCATGTGTTGAAAAAGGACTAAGACTAGCTATTTTTAATAGCTGTGATGGCCTTGGGCTAGCTTGGGATCTGGCCGAATTAAATATTCCTCACTGCATTGTGATGAAGGAACCTATTCCAGATAGAGCAGCATACCAATTTTTTGAATATTTTCTAGAATCTTTTGTGGGGATAGGGCAAGAATCAACTTCACTATATGGAGCTATACGGCAGTCAAGAAATAAACTACAAGATTTTGAATTGGAATATCCATGTGTGAGCTGGCTACCAGTAATTTGTCACAATCTTGCTGAACCTCCTCTGTCTTGGCAGATGCTCAGAAATGTCAACTCTAGCCCTCAAGAAAAGACGAATTCAAATTCTACCCTTACCTCAGGTGTGCCTACAGACGGCAATAAATATATTCAGTCACCCTGCCCGATAACTGCAATACGTTTCATTCCATTTTATTTAGGGTCAGTCTCTTTTTCCCAACAAAAATATGACTATTTAGGTTTCTCCTCATGTTTATTTGAGCATGTCAGGATAATTCCCTTTGATGATGGAATGAATATTTTAATTTTAGAAGAAGCTCTGCAAAGCAAAGATATAGTTGATTTCCTTCGCCAGAGACGGAAATCTCATTTATCTTTTTTAAGCCAGAATAATGAAATACTGGATGAATTGAAAGAGATTCAAGAAATCACTCCATCCAATCCTCTTATCTTTGAACTACCTGCTCTATTTACTTACGTGATGTCTATTCATCATTTAGAGAATGCTTATGTTAGCAGGAAGAACGTTCAATATATGACCGAACCAGAAATTCTGGGAATTACGGATGATCCCCTAGCTTCTTCTACTTTTTTGGCTCTTCAAGAAAATAGTTTTATACCGGACGAAGGTAAAGTAAATAGTATCCATGAATTAACCTCAGGGCACACAAATTTCTATATAACTTGGTCTAATGTTGTGGCTACTTTTTCAAGTAGAAATCAAAGCCAGATGGACCTCAACAGACTAATTTGCTATGAGATTTTGCTCCAAAAACTTTGGTATAAATTATTCTTGTATGCGGAAAATATGAACTTAATTGATAGATATTTAGATTGCCTGGACGCAAGGCAATTGAAACTCATGAAGCAAGAAGTTTTTAGGACAAAGATGGAGTATGCAGCATTTATTCGTCCTGATGCTAGAGCTTCATCTTGCATGAATGACCTTAAACAAAAACTGATTCTTACAAGTAAAATCTCTGAACTCTTCCAGAATTTCTCCGACCAAAGTAATTTATTGAATGATTTGGAACAAACTTTATGAAAAACTGTTTAATGATAGTTGATGTTCAAAACGGTTTTGTTAGTCCTAGAACAAGACACATAGTTCCAGAACTTAATAGTCTTATGCGGCAACATCATTTCGATAATATAGCATTTACTCGGTTTATCAATACTCCTGAAAGTCCTTATATTAGATACTTAGACTGGCATCGTCTTCAATCAGAGCAAGAATGTTCACTAGTTGATTCTTTAATTCCGTTTGCCAAAAAAGTTTTTAGCAAATATGTGTATACAGGTATTAATTCTGAAACGCTTAGTTACTTTAAAAATAATGATGTCAAAGTAGTTTTCTTGGCAGGTATAGATACAGATTGTTGTGTTCTTAATACGGCAATTGATTTGTTTGAAAATGGTATTCAGCCTTATGTTCTGGAGTTTTGTTCAGCGTCGAATGGTGGGGAAAAAAGTCATCAAGCGGCACTAACCGTTCTCAATCGAAGCATAGGCCAAAATAGTATTCTTTTCCACAAAGAAGATTTACTTCTTGCGCTTTCTAAGCTTGAGCAAGAGTAAAGTTAGTAAAGTAGGTTTTTAAGATGAGCGAACAGACGACAGAACAGACAGAGCGCATCTATCAAGCCATCGGCACAGTTGAGGGAATCCTTGAGCTATCAGATTCCCGTGCTCTCCTGCACATGGGAGAGACTCCTATTCCGGTCACTG
>JBAUTB010000010.1:0-2561 GCA_049582005.1 Gloeobacterales cyanobacterium
TTCGTGCATAGGATATAGCAGTTTGTTGTTGAGAAACCCTACAGGTAGGGCAAGAAAAATTTCTCAAACTGCTCAATGTTCAAATGTTTTGCAATCCCTTGACCAAGGTTGAGTTTGAGCCATCACCACTCCAGTCAAGTCTCAGATAAAAAAGACTTGCGTCATTTTTGCTTGAGTCAAGGAAAATCTATGCGGTGAAGGGATTGCAGACAAATTCACCCAGTCGGGAAAACCCGCAACCAGTTGTAGGTTATAAGGTTTTTTGCTTTGTGCCCATGCACTTATCCAATCTAAAAAGTATGGGCATTTAATAATCAGCCATCCAACTTATTCAATCCATAGGCATGAGATATTCCTATCGATTGAATACGGCTATTATGAATTGGATTGGATATTGTCTAAGTATGGATATGGATATGGATATAGGTAAGAATATGGCTCGCCACTCTACTGGCATAGATGGTTTTTTTACTCTTCTCCCCGTTCATGGATATTGGAGCAGGGGGCATCTTTTGTGAATTCCGGAATTGGCGGCCATAGTTTCCAGAATTCAAATCTGACATCGTGATTTGCCTTAATTCCAATGGCTAACGATGTCATTTTCTATTGCCAACTCCCAGGGAAGCTCCTTCACAGTCTCAGTTCTGGCTTTACAATTCCCAGCTCATTGCACATCCCGTGGGCCAGTCAGAGAGAAGCTACGAGAACAGAGTGATTGACAATCGAATATATCGAATATCGCGTTTATCTCGGATAAGGGGATATAGTGAAGATACTATGCTGAACAAAGGTTAGATATATGGCTTTGACTACAAGGGCACCTGCTGAAGCGATGCTCCCTTCGCAGGAGGAAGTGCGCCTGGCTCAGGAGTCCAGCCGTACGCTCTCGACGATGCTGGAGACTAAGGGCGAAGGGCTTCGGCTCAGTCTAGCGGGGCAAAAAAATAAAGAGATTGAGCTACCCGCCACGGCGGTACGGTTGCTAGTAGATATTTTGAGGAACATGGCGCAGGGCAACGCGATAACGTTAATGCCCATTCATGCAGAGCTGACGACGCAGCAGGCTGCGGATTTGTTGAACGTCTCGCGGAAGTACCTGATTGATGAGCTGTTGGAAAAGAGAGAAATACCGTACCGCAAGGTTGGTACCCACCGGCGTATTCTCTTCAAGGATCTGATGGCGTACAAGCAGGCCAACCGAGCAAAGCGCCTGGCGGCTATCGACGAGATGGTAGAGAACGACCAGGCGCTCGGACTCTACTAGCTTGCTAACGACCTTCACAGCCCTCTACGATGCGAATGTTCTCTATTCAGCAACGCTTCGTTCATTGCTGGTTTATCTCGCCATGTCCGAGTTGTTCCGGGCAAGGTGGACCGAACGGATCCACGACGAGTGGACAGAATCATTGCTGCGCGAACGGCCAGATCTTTTACCTGAAAACCTGGCAAAAACCCGAAAATTGATGAATGCGCACGTTGAAGACTCAATTATTAGCGGATATGAGAGTCTGGTCGAAGGTCTGCAGCTACCCGATCCCAAGGACCGACACGTACTCGCGGCAGCCATTCACGGACGAGCTGACGTGATTGTGACCTATGACCTAAAAGATTTCCCAGCCTCAACCCTGGCTTGTTACGGCATCGAAGCCCAGCATCCAGATATTTTCATTACGCACCTGTTTGACCTGAATCCTTGGGCAGTGATCGAATCGGTTCAGCGCCAGCGGAGCCACCTCAAAAATCCACCCGTATCGGCAGAGGCCTTTTTGGACAAGCTAGAACGGCTGCAACTACCGCTCACCGCCTGGCACCTTCGGGAGTATTTGGAAATTCTTTAAGTGTGGTAAACAGCTCTCCAACTAGTTGCGGGTTTTGCTCCTTGGGTGAATTTGTCTGTAAGCCCCTATTCACTTAGGATTTTTAGCTAGGTCGAAGCGGACATGTAGCGTGTTAACAATGACATTTATCGTATTAAACGATAAATGTCATTGGATATTATCTAAGTATGGATATGGATATGGTTCCCCACTCTACTGGCAAAGATGGTTTTACTCTTCTCCCGGTTCATGGATATTGGAGCAGGGGGCATCTTTTGTGAATTCCGGAATTGGCGGTCATAGTTTCCGGAATTCACATCTTGCGCATCCCGTGGGTTCCTCTAACAATCCCTGGCCGGACATTTATACCCCGTCCATCTTGAGACCTGGAGGCTTAGATCAAGTCATCTAAGGGCTGAAAGGGTTACCTCATAAGGCTTTTGGCAAGAAAGGCATAACTATGGTTTTCAAGTTGGATGAGGTTTAATTCGCTAATTTTGGACACGTATTTCGCTTACACATCTCACCCCGTACTACAACTCATCTAGAACGCTCAAATCCATGTAGCGCAAGCTTTATAGCCTCTCAATACCTTGGACATTTATTTCGCTATACTGCAACTGGTTGCGGGTTTTCCCGACTGGGTGAATTTGTCTGCAATCCCTTCACCGCATAGATTTTCCTTGACTCAAGCAAAAATGACGCAAGTCTTTTTTATCTGAGACTTGACTGGAGTAGTGATGG
>JBAUTB010000011.1:0-21853 GCA_049582005.1 Gloeobacterales cyanobacterium
CTATCGGGTTGCGGATTCAATCTGCGCAAACTCTACCGCTTTTTCTGTTCTGCTCCGCTGCTCAAGCTACAACCTCAGGCTTGAGCCCAATATCCGATTTTTCAGGGACGACTAAGTAGCCGGAAACCAGGAACAGAACTGATCCATTGAAATCGGGAGCCCAGATGGTCAAGTCTTGCTGAAGCCAGTTCAAACCTGGGAGCATCGCGTCGAAGGTGTTGACGTTGAACAAGATGGTTCCCAGAAATTTCAGCGCGCCTCGATTTCGGCCGTCTGCGGATACTCGTCCTTGTTCACTATGTTCTTGTCGATGCACTCGTTCATCAACTGGTGCACTTCCGGCTCTTCCCAGGTTTGGCAAAATGTCGCCAGGTTCTGGCGCGAGTTACCGTCCAGCATCAACTCGTCATGGACGGCTGCATAAACATCACGCGGATCTCGCTCGGTCGCAGGAAATCTGTACTTCGG
Source organism: Gloeobacterales cyanobacterium (assembly GCA_049582005.1). Lineage (GTDB taxonomy): Bacteria > Cyanobacteriota > Cyanobacteriia > Gloeobacterales > PMM-0068 > Sivonenia. Next base: position 469 of record JBAUTB010000011.1, read on the forward strand.
CATGCTCGCCGCAAAATCCACAGATGCGTATACTTCGTCGTCCAGTTTGTGTCGAATCGAGTTCTTGTCATGCAGGGCCATCTTTCTTTCCTATTTCGAGTAGTCTTGGCTGCGTCATGGAACCCATGCAAATATCCAACACTGACTCGCCGCCCAACTTGGCTTCGGTCACGGTAACATGGTTCCGCTCGACTGCATTCTCGTTTTGCGGCCCCTTGGCAAACCCCATGAACGTGCCTGTCACAAGAAGTGCGGCGAATGAGGTGGAGTGTGGCTTTCCTCCTATGCCACGCTAAAATGTGCCCTTAGCTTCGCTTCCTCCTCATCTGAGAGATTGGAGCGAATCAGTTCAGCCGTTTCCCCTTTTAGAGCATCTTCAACCTTGTCAAGGGTCACTTGCCCCGTCAACAAAAATAGAGCTGAGGTGCCTTCTGTTACCTTTTCGCGAACTTCTTTTATGAAATCATCATTGATACCGTAGTCCTGAAAGTGCCCGGCTAAGGCTCCGGTAATGGCGCCTACTGCGGCCCCCACCAATGGTAAAAAGAAAATCCAACCAAACAACATTCCCCAAAAAGCTCCGTCTAATGCTCCCAAGCCCACTAAAGGAAGGGCCTGCTCGGTCTTGGGTTTCTTTTTCCCTTCGGGCCAAGTCACGATTGCTGCATCTTGAATTTGAATCAAGTGCTGTTTTTGAAGTTCTGTCAGTTTTGTGAGCACATTACGCGCCCCGTCTGCAGTATTAAACTTCCATACAGTTAGGTTTGCCATAGCGTTTTTCCTCTTTAGTTAATGATTTCACCGAATCTGCTGTCTAACCTCATCAGCCGAAACCATCATTCAAGGTTATAGGGATTGAGCCGATGGAAAGCTTCGCCCAGTTTGGGTTTTAGCCTTCTTAACAAGCAGTTTATCTCAAATCTGGTTGATTGCCTGATATGAAACAGGTTACATAGGCTTTCGAAAACTTATTCAATGGGGCTTCAACCACTTCGACAAGCACGTGAGCTGCGCTTACAGTGAAAGTAACTCAGGGACCACTCACCTCTTTGGCCTGGGGGCTTTGCTCCTCTGTGTCCTGTTTGTTGAGGGAAAGGGACCGAGCGTTGAGGTTTCTCAGGGTATTCACGGGTCTTTCATTTTTTCTAGTTCCGTGACGGTACGCTTCTGTGCAACCCAATGCATCCGCTTTACTGTAGATACGTTACTTCGATACTGATCATGTTTAGTTGCTCTACCCCTCCCCACAAGAGTTCCATGGATGCCCAAAAATTGAAACTCTATCAAGAGGGCAAACAATGGTCTGATTCCCTGAGCGTCCTGTGCCACTTTATGGATTGCGTTTTAGAGCCCATTGGTCGCAATGCATACGTACTGAAAGGGGCTAATGAAGACGCTGCCTGGATGATAGCCGGTTATCTTTCTCCAATTCTGGGAGAGCACCAGCCTAGAAGGCTCGATTCTTATGTTTGGGAATTAGGACAATAAACTGCTCAAGGCTGCTAAAGAAGAAATAATTCGCCAAATACAGTTCGTTATTAGAGTTGGCTCCAGGGCCTTTCAAAGACCTTTGGGTTGACGGATGCAGGTTCTTCCCAATAAGAAATGATAGTTGTAAGCCTTGAAATTTTTTTTAGATGAGCTTTTCCCGCCGATATGAAAAGTTTTTACATGAATCTCGATACTGCTGGCAAGCTAAACAACAACAACAGCAGCAGGCTCAGCCATCCCACCATTACTGTTGTTAGATGGGACTGGGGCAACCGGGTCAGAATCACCCTAAGTTATCGGAAAAAAATCGCCTTTTCCCCCCTCAGTGCTCAGCAGTTTAAGAATCTGCCCCAGAATGATGATCACGGCTAACCCTTGGGTTAATCCCTTTTGCCTCTATGTCACGGGTGGGCTCATGGGGTGCATTGCGCCACTGGAAGTAATGTTCAGCCAGCCGGGCCTCTTTGCCCTCGATTCGGTCACCCCACCTGACAAAGTGCAGATTGAACGGCTCGGCATGCTGGAGTTCTTCGAAGGCATGCCTTCCAGGGCAACGGTATAAAAGGTCTACGGCAAACCCAAGGTCTGCTACAGCTGGTGTGGTACAGATCTGTATTCATTGAAGCCGCAGAAGCTTGAGGTAACATCACGAGCACTTAACAAGTACAACAGGCTCGAATATAGGTGGTTAAGTATTTAAGATTGGCTTGGTATAAAGTTAAGCGCTACCCCATTGATGCAATAGCGTTTACCCGTAGGCTTAGGTCCATCATCAAAAACATGCCCCAAATGCCCACCACAACGTTGACAATGAACCTCCGTCCGGGTCATGAATAAAGACTTGTCGACCGTTGTACCAACCGCCCCTTCAATCGGTGCGAAAAAACTAGGCCAGCCGGTACCACTATTAAACTTCGGTTCCGAGGTGAATAGAGGTAGGCCACACCCCGCGCAGATATAGGTTCCTTCCCCATATTGCTTATCGAGCGCACAGGAGCCCGGACGTTCTGTCCCATGTTCACGCAGTACGCGATACTGCTCTGGCGTCAAAATCTGGCGCCACTCTTCCTCTGTTTTACTGATTTCGAAGGTTTCTTTTGTTTCTGCCATATTCTTTGAACTCCAGGCTAAGTAGGGTTACATCGCCCTATTTCAGTATAGTCCTCCCCTTTTTGAGTTGGACTTTTAGCTAGGCTATTGTCCGTTCTGTGTATCCCTGAAGGCTCGGTGCACAATTTCCACAATTTGATTTTCCAGACTGAGTGCTGCCATAAATTTGACTTCCTAATTTATAAAAGCTGCAATCTGTTTGCTTAAGGGCTACGTAGTATGAATAGACCAGCATAGGAAATCATCAACAATCCAGGAGACTGTTTTATGTCGATTGTGAAAGGGCGTCCTGAGTTAGAGAAGTTAATGCAGGAATCTGACAGATTAATTATGGTCAAATTTGTGGCCCCCCATTGCAGTTGCAACGCGCTTGCACCCTTACTGCATCAGATTGCAATCGAGCAAGAGAATAATCTGGATCTTATTGAAATAGACATGACCGAAGAACCTGAATTTGCCATTAATTATGAAAGTGCGCACTACGCCCACAGTAATTTTTTCAAAAATCAGCAGATGCTTGTTCATCTGCCTGGTGTCAAGCCGAAAAAGACATACCAAGAAATGGTGCGGCAACATCTATAAAGCAGAAATGTGGGTTCAAAAACGGGGCCTAAGAATGTTCCTGATGGAATCCATCTGAGTGGAACATCCGTAATGTATATGTCCCCTTGATTAAGTTATTAGCTATCAAGCTCCTAGTTATAGAGGAATTCAAATGAAGATGCGATTGAATGCTGTACTTGCTTCACTGGCTGTGTTTGTGACTTTGGTGAGTGTTCCTGTCCTGGCAGGTCCTTGTGCCGCTAAAACCAATCCCTGTGCTGCCAAAACAAAGCTTAGCCCTTGTGCCGCTAAGGCTGCCAGCCCTGCTGCTGCAACTATAGGTGGACCTCTAGCCAAAGAGCTTCAGGGGAAGCCTACCGTTGTTGATGTATATGCGAGCTGGTGTCCAGCATGTAAGGCCATTGCTCCTACGCTGTCTTCTCTTAAAGAGGAATACAAGGGCAAGGTTAATTTTGTTGTACTAGACGTGACCGATCGTCCTGCAACCAATCAAGCGCAAGCTGCGGCTCAAAAATTGGGCCTTACGAAGTTTTTGGAAGACAATAAGTCAGCCACTGGAACTGTAGCGGTGATTGATCCGGCGACTGGGGAAATTATTTCCCAATTTCGTGGTAACACGAACAAAGAAGATTATGTAGCCAGTATTAAAACGGTTGCTGACCGTATGAACAGATAATCAACGTTTGCTCTGAGCCTATGTCTACCCTTATGAGAAGAAGGTTATGGAACAGATAAATGAGCAGAATCCGGACAATTCGGTGCATACCATTAAGTCAGCCCCATTATCGGTCTCCAGCAAAATCGCAAAGACCTCGCTGGTTTTTTATGGGGTTTTGGCTCTATTGGTTTTAGTTGTTGCTTTGGTCAATATAGGCCCTGTCTCTAAGGGCATTGAGCAACTGGTGACCACGCTGGGGAACGACTATCAAAAGTGGTTCAGCAATCAAGACACCAGTAATCCTCTAGTCTTATTGCCTTTAGCCTTTGCGGGCGGTCTGCTTGCCAGTGTTTCTCCTTGTATCCTGGCCTTGTTACCCGTGAACCTGAGCTACATTGGCACCCGCAAGATTAGCTCACGCTGGGATGCTTTCCTAAAAGCTGGGGCATTTGTGTTGGGAGCAGTTACCGTTTTGAGCCTGTTCGGGCTTTTCTCTTCCTTCGCCAACTTGGTTATTGTTGACTACAGGGGCTATATCAACATTGCTGTCGGCCTGATCATCTTTCTGATGGGACTGAGCTTGCTGGAAATAATCCGCTTGCCCTTTCCTCAGGTCAACCTGGACATCCCGATTGCGGGTCCTTATGGCGTAGGATTCACCTTTGCCTTGGTCAGTTCGCCCTGTGCTAGTCCTGTGCTGTTTGCAGTGTTGGCCGCTGCCGCCGCAAGTGGGTCTCAGTTGATTGGTACCCTGGCTATGGCGAGTTATGCCCTAGGGTACACGGCAGTGATCTTTCTCTCTAGCCTGTTTACTGGACTGGCAAAGCAAGCGGGAAACCTCCTTGAGCATTCTGAAACCATCATTCGGGTAGGAAGTGTAGCGCTCCTGCTTACAGGAGCTTACTACGTAGTCACCGGTGGGCTCTGGTTTGTTTAAAACCCAATCCACTAAAGGTAACCCTTGCGCTGTTAGATCTACCCAGAAATCTAACCGCAAGGACTACATAGAAAGAGGAGCGCAATAAACAATGGGCCATGGGGTTGTTGATAAGAGCACTACTGCCTCCACTCACACCGAGTGGACTATTGGAGTAGGCAATCAGGTCCAGCAGAGGATATCGACATCCCCTCCTTTGGATAAGCCCTATCGGCTTTATCACTTCCTGAGTGATGTAGACCGAGTTCTAGAACGGCATGAAGAATCTTGGCAAATCATGCAGAACCTGTTGCCCTTAGTCCGCCGACTGGTAGGACAATCAGACTGGTTGGATGCTACGTATCTCCAGCCAGACCCTGAGGGGTCATGGGCTGTCTATACTCTGTTCGATGCACCAGGTTATCCCCTCACCGTCCAAACGGCTGTCTGGTCACCTGGGCAGACGTTCCCTGCTCATAATCATGCGGGGTGGGGCATTCTGGCAATTTTATCCGGTATGGAGGAAAACACGTTATGGCGACGCATTGATGAGTCTTCCGGCGAAGGCTCTGCACATTTGGTTGTTGACAAACAATTGCAATTTCAAACGGGCGATATTATTGCCTTCGACCCCCAGGTCATCCATAGTGTTCAAGTTCCTGCCAACAGCCCAACGACCACGTTTAACATCTACGGACCAGCGGATTTTTCCAGCCGTCTGGAGTATGACTTAGAGGCTAGGACTGCTTATCTGTTCTAATGAATCATGTGGCTGCAGGATGCCGATTATGAACCTGTCAACCCAGACGGATACCGAGGTGTTCCAGGCCTTAAAAGTAGGAGATATTTCAGCCCTTGGTGTTCTTTACGATCGTTACGGAGGAATTGTCTACCGCTTGGCACTCAAGATCCTCGCAAATCCGCAGTCTGCTGAAGATCTTACGCAGGAAGTTTTCCTTTTGCTGTGGCAAAAAGGGAGTTATGACCCAACGAGAGGTTCTCTCAATAGCTTTCTGATGACCTTGACCCGTTCGAGGGCAATTGACCGCATTCGTTCCCAGGGAGCCAAACAACGTTCTATAGAACGCTGGGGGAGAAATCTTGAAGTGGTGCCCACGGTCCCTACTCCGCTAGAATTGGCTTCCAGCGAGGAGCGTGCCCAGCGTGTTCAAGAAGCGATGACAACGCTTCCCGAAAGCCAGCGTCGGGTATTGGAGATGGCCTACTATGCGGGAATGAGCCAATCGGAAATTGCCCAAAAGTTAAATACGCCCTTGGGCACCGTCAAAACCCAGGCACGTCAGGGACTGATCAAACTGAAAAGACTTTTAAATGATTTCGTCGGTTAAACGGACATTCGGGGGAGGACGACCCAGTTAAACAAGATGATACAAAACAAGCTGATATTTAAAAGCCCCCAGGGCCCTACGAGGTAGCCATCATGGATATACAGCCATTAGAAATGTGGGAAGAGTTAGTGGCAGGCTACATACTGGAAGACCTCTCTCTAGAAGAGAAGAAAGCCTTCGACCAGCTTTTGCAGGAACGTCCTGAGCTAGTGGCGGCGGAAATCCGCCGTTTGAAAGAAACTTTAGCCTTGACCCCCTATGCACTCCCAGAAACCATACCCTCTCCAAGGCTGCGGAACCAACTTTTAGTCGCGGCCCAGCAGCAGACATCCCCGGTGATAGACCTGTCCACCGTAGCTTCCCGTCGTTCTCCAGCGTGGATCCCCTGGGCAGGGAGTGTCGCTTCCGTCATCGCTTTACTATTTGGCTTAGATAGTTACCGTCTACGGCAAGAATTGCAAACGACCCAAGAACAGTTAGCGCAGCAACAATCCATCGTATCGATGCTCCAGCAAGCAAATACCCATCTTGTTACTTTTAGAGCGTCTGCGCCTAGTTCTGAGGCCTCGGGAAATTTGATAGTTACACCGAGCGATAAGGATGCTGTTCTCGTCTTAAAGAATTTAGCTCCTGTGCCGAAAGAGCAGGTATACCGTCTATGGGCAGTGGTCAATGGCAAAAAGTTTCCCTGCGGCCAATTCACGCCTGACCCTAAAGGGACGGTATTTTTGAAGCTGCCGATGGAGGATGCGCTTATGAAATCGCCTCTGGTAGTGACGCTAGAGCCCAGCTTATCTCCCTCCACAAGTGCTGAAGGGCCCATGGTCATGACTACAGACATCTAGCGAATGCAACTTCCTCTCAGCAAAATCTTGAAGGATGGAACGTTTGTCGAGCTGGATATCATGCGTCCCCAGGAAGAGTCTATGGTCAGAGCATTACTGAATGCAGTTATTCTGGAAGGCCGAACCTACCCCCAAGTGTCCCCACTCGGCGAAAAAGAATTTGCGGCTTATTGGCTGGTTAGCCAAGCGTTTGTCGTACGCACTGCTGATGAAATCCTTGGGGCATTCTATGTGAAGCCCAACTTTCCAGGTCGTTGCCGTCATATCGCCAATGCTGGCTTTATTGTCCCGCCTCATGTACGCAGAAAAGGTATTGGCCGATTCATGGGAGAGAGTATGCTACTTTTGGCTCGCCAAGAAGGTTTTGAGGCTATTATGTTCAACCTGGTGTTTGAGACGAATGTTGCGTCTATTCATCTCTGGAAATCTTTAGGCTTTGAGGTTATAGGAAAAATTCCCCGGGCGGTGAAGTTTGCTGATGGGAGCGTTATTGATGCACTGACGATGCATCGGAAGCTATGAAGCAGTTTTTTCCAGGACGACTGTCTCTCCACCCTGGGGTGTCAAGAACTTGGTGGGTAGACCTGATTTTTTGAGCAAGGCTGCGAACTCTTCAAAGCTGCCTACCGATTTAACGCCTTTGATCAAAAGCCCTTCAATATGGACATTTCCATTCCCTGTGGACATAACAACACGGGGACGTAGGGTTTTAACCATGCTTAGTGCTTCTTGCGGTCCCATAATCACCTGTCCAATCAGTGGGAAGATTTGCCCGACCACAGGAGCGATCGCCACGTCTAGGTTCGATACATAGGAAGCGATGGGTTGGTGAGCGGGGAAAATATGGGGTTCATAGTACAAACTTTCAGCTCCGCTTTTCAGCAGATAACCGTTCTCTCCACCGGAAGAAGCTGGGGCGCTTGGCATTGCCATAATTTCCAAACCGTCCGCTAACGCATACTTTTGCCAGGTAGTGAGGGAGATTACTTGGATATACCCCAAGTCCCGGACTATCTTGGCGGCGGCGGGAGAAGCAACTACGGGAATGCTGTGGTCGAGTTGTTCCAGGGTTGGTTTATGGCAATGGTCATCGAAGGATTGAGAAAGCAGGATTAAATCTACCTTCGGCAAAGTGGCAGGCGTGTAGATCTGAGGTCCCTTGTGGCTTGCTTTGAATAGCCAAGGAGAACCAAAGAATGTCATCGGATCGACTAGCCAAGGATCAATCAGGATGGTTTGCCCTGCGATCTCGATAATCCAGGAGTTCAGTTCAAGGCGAGTAAGCTTCATACAGCAGAAATTATGGTGGGCTAATTCCATCATAGAAGCGCTTGTGTTGATGGGCACTTGCTGAATAGAAGATTCCACAGCGCCTGAGCCAATAGATACGCCTTCAACCTGCCAATAATCATAGTTGGGATTGCCTATTGTCATCAACCGAAAAAGCCTTCTTTGCGGGGCAAACGCTTTGCCCACTACTGCTGAACCTAACCTTGCACTAATTTAGTGTGAAGTCCTATGGTCCCAACAAAATCAAATCTTTTTCCCGAAGTGAAGGGATGAAAGGGATAGGCCCAATAAAGTAGGGTGAGCAAGTATATTCTCCCCAGGGCATCGTTGTGCATATCCGAAAGTATGCACCAAAGTCTGCAATTCCCTGGGATTCTGTGACTTTAGTAAGTGCAACTTTAAAAGCAGCTCCAAAGGGTAATCGTCCAGTTGGTTCTTTACCCCCATTCAGTGTTTTCAAAGTACCAAACCCACCCGAAACTAATTGAGACTTCCCTGAAATCCATTGTTTACCGTAGGGAATTCCACTCAATTCAATATAGGAACAAGATGATTGTCCACAGGCAACATTAAATCCCTCTTGGTCACTCCCTGAAATCGTATTTATTCTCCTTGCTTCTTTGGTGCCATACACAACATCTACAGTACCAATAACACCAGAAAATGTGAGCGGTATAGGAAATTTAGAAAGAGGAATTTTATCTAAGCCAAGAAACTGATTGATTGGAGCAGACAATGCACCACTAAACTTTCCTAAAGCAGCATTGCTAATGCCCTCTAAAGAAAGAAGAGAATAACCATTTAAATTAAGTTTTCCAAGCACCTCATTCTTAAATCCAGGCACAAGATCCACCACCTGAGAAACCGTTATATCTTGCCCCAAACGACCTAAACCTCCGAAATTGCCTGTGTTTCCCAGACCATTTTCATTACTCAAACTACTTAGACCACTTTGCTGGAAAAGATCTGCAATCGGCTGTACTTCTCTAAGCAGCAAGTTTCCTAAACCAGGAACAGCGTTAACCAGATCTCCAACACTTTGTTTTTTTAATAGGGGAAAACTTGCCAACGTCTGGTTTTCTAATTGAATACCGGTGAGCTGACTAATTTTGCCAAGATTTAAATTCTGAGCCCCTAAATCTTTGATGCTACCCAAAGTCAAAACGCTGCTCGGTCTATCTCCAGGTCTGAAAATAATAGTCCCAGATCCTGGAAGGGTAAAGGAACCACTGTCGCTCAGAGATGGCAAGCCCCCTATCGTAATTCGCTGAAAATCAGGTACCGCAGCTCCTTGGTATCGTGTAATTGGCACTGAGTTGTAGCCTAAAAACTGAGACATCCCAGGGGAAGCAGTCAGCAAACATAAAGCTCCAGCTAAGCCCAGGAGCGGCAGTTTCTGTTTCATTGCATTTTTCTCGCACATTTTTTCTTGTATTGAAGGGACATCATTACAGATGTCCCTTTAGATATCACTAACGTTCTAGACCTGCACTTACTGGAGTTTGAGACTGGCTTATCTTTTGAGAGACATTCCTTCCTTTTTGCTCTAGAGCTTGGGCAACACTAGTGAGTATGCCTACATCCTGGGCAGTCACCTGATTGCTGACTATTTGAGCACCCACTTGCTTAAAGATCTCTTGATCATGCTTTTGGACCGTTAAGGTGTCTCCTGCCTTCTCCACTGTATAGGTGTTGCCTCTAAATACTTGAGTCCCATCCTCTGAATGTCCTCGCTTCTCCAAGATCATCTGAGAAGCATTAGCAAAATCCTTAGTTTGCCGCTCAAGTTTTTCTAGATTCTGAGTAACTATGCTCAGGAGCTTTATATCTGACGGGGTGACTCGGTCTACAATGACTTGATTGCCTACGTGCTTGAGAATTTCTTGACCATGTTTGTGTGCGGTCAAGGTGTCGACCTGTTTCTGGAAGGTATAGGTATAACCCCGATAAACTTGGGTATCTCCCTCTAGATGCCCTCTCTTATCCAAGATCAACTGAGCTGCTTGAAGAAATTCGTTTTTTGGCATGGATCTTTCTCTTTGTGGAAGAAGATTCGAGGATTTATCTAATATATCAGCAGTAAATTTATCTTGAGATTCAGTACTACGGTTAGTACGGACGAGGTCTAAGTTTTGTAGCACTTGGTAGTATTTTTCAGCAGCTGAGGCAATACCTGCACCTTGGGTTGTTCCATACACAGGATTGTACTTGTTCTTATCCCCATTAATGATTCCACGAGCAGCTTCAAAGTCTCTTTTTGAACCATTAATATAAGTGTCTAGGCTTCGATTTCTGAAAACACCATCACGCATTCCCTCAACTAATATTCGGGCAGCATTATCAAGTTCGAGCGCTAAATCTGGATTGCCAATCAAATCCATGCCTAGGCGATTAGACCAATTCTCATAGTTTACGTGACCAGTGACTTGCACATAGCCTCTGCCTCTATATAGATAGCCTTCGCCATTAGTGTGGTTCGCATTGGGATTACTATTGATTGCGTTGCCGAGCTGATTTCCAGGAGCATCATACCGCTTTTGTTCAGGTACCTGGTTTGGCCCCCAGATCTCTCGGATTGGTTTAAAATTACTTTCGTGTTGTGCTGTAGCCAAGATATATGCAATCTGAGCACGATCTGTAACTCCTGCGCTTTCACATTCAGCCAAGATGACAGGAATAGCTTGTCTTGCATGGTTGCGCAGTGTCGCTGGAACAGCATCAATAATTTTGTCTAGATCAGACATATTTTCTCCTGGATTAATGTTTTAAGTGAGATAATTTAGACTTCTGCTCTAAGCAGATATGTTGAAGAAATTATTGATTAATAATTTGATGGAGTGGCCCCTTGGAATCAATCAGATTCTTGATCTCAGATGGCTCAAATTCAACTTGTATAGCTCTTAAGGCATGGGTATTAAATATGTCAAGAATGACTAATTTATCTCCACGCAGACTAAATGAATAGCATTTTCTTTCATTTTTTTTAAAGGGGCTTATTGGGTCTTTAAAAGTATTAGCTAAATCTTCATTTTCTTGTTTTGTAAGATTCCTTGCGTATTCTGCATTTTTTGGATTCTTTATCTTTTTATAGATAAGTTTATTCATCTTTGATACATAACCTGATTCCTTTTTAAATAGATCTTTATATTCGTATAACTTGCCCGTTTTTGTATTTATAGTAATCCCTTGTACTGGCTGTCCATAGACGCTGCCTGTGAAGAAATTTGTCCTTTCATATTCAATGCTAAGAATATCTTTCCCATTAAAAGAAACTTGGTAGCCTACCTCTTCTCTTACACTAGGCTCCTGAGATTCAACTGAATCTGGTGCATTATCACGATCGCACTCAGCAATATCTTTATCTGATATGAGTAATTTTTCCTGTATATCCTCATTTATCTTTGACTCTACTCTCTTATCAGATAATCCTCTTACTTTTGGGTATTCCACTTGGTATTCACAGTATCCCTTGGGAGACTTTTTCTTCCAAATGAGTTTCTTGATTTGTACAGCATTAATGGGTAAAGCTTGAGCTATCTGCTGACTCTTTCTGTCTAATTGAGCAATTCCAGAGGAAGTACTCAGAAAAAATAAAGGTCCAACTAAACTCAAAATTAATAGTTTCTGGTTCATTATTCTCTCCTTAAACTTCTGAAACACTGTTTCTATACGTAACTCATGGGATCTTCATTGAAATTATCTATGGGCAGAGAATATAGACTGTTACTCAACAAATAGCGCTTTTTCAATTCCTCTGTATTGGGAACTCTCTGCCCACTACTTCTTTTCAATTGTTCTCTTACTTTCTCCCATGCTTGTTCACTTTCTTTAAATGCTTTCAAATCTGCTATGGGTATTTTTACCTTCTGTTCTAGAGGAACGGATGATTCCTTATCATTGCTATAGCCCGGGTTAATCAAAATACATTTACCGGCAGGGAGTTTTAGAAATTGGCTTGCTTCAAAGAGTTTTCTTGTTCTCTCTTGGTCCGAAGTGCTGTTATTAGATTGGCTTCCACTACGGCCTCTTGATTTCTGGCGATAACGGACTTCTTCCTCACCTAAGAAGTCACTAAATAATTTTGCTGAATCATATTCTTGGGGATTGAAGATAGCTTTAGTAGCACAACCACCAATTATCGCCCGCGCTAATTCTTTGCCATAGACTTTTTCTAGCTGTACTAGATTCTGAAATCCTATAATTGTACATAATCCATCTTCTCGATTTTCATTTAGCCACTGAGTCAAGAACGGTAAATATAAGGTGGGCAATTCATCTATCGCTAAGATAAGTGGAGTTTTGCGCTTTTTAACTACATTGCGCGTCACAATGATATGCAATACAGTAGCCAGTAGAGGACCGACTACATCCCTCCTTTCCCGGTCCATTCCCAGAATTAAAAGCTGCTTACCATCCATATCTATGGGTAAAGTAGTTTCTCCACAGAAAGCACCCAAAATGTTCTTCTTCATGAAGCGCGTAAAGACATTATTTGCTGTTGCAATAATGCTGGCTACGGTCTTTTCGGAATCCGCGACGGAGAGTAACTGACCAAAACTTGCTCGTATCCAATAATTTAAATCAGCATATTGCAAACGTTGTGTTAATCTATCCATACTCAAAATGGACTGACACATCATTATGTCTTTATATGATGTGCTTTTAGCCAGCATTAGTACCGCTTCAATTAGCTGATCTCCTGCTACTGAGAAAAAAGCGTCTTCTGTATTTTGGCTGGATAATTTAAAGTTCTTATTGAGTACCGTAGATATCTGACGGGCCGTTTCTGCATCGGTTTCATCCCGAAGAAAATCTAGAGGATTGCACACGCTGGACTCTTCAAAACCTGGAGCAAAGATATGGACTTCATAGCCTGCTTTGGTGGCATAGCCAGCAATTCGTGATGTCTGAGTAGGATATTTAAAGTCGTAAACAATAGTCGGAAATCCTTGATCGATTGCAGATCGGATAGCCGGATCAACCATGGAAAAAGTTTTACCAGAGCCAGGACCTCCGCATACGGCAATCCCTCGTTGTGCATCCGGGATATAAAGATTACTCGGTTGGGCAAAGGTTGGTTTTCCGATATAGAGAGCCACAGCATTAGGCTGTTTGGCTTCCATCTGTCGTTGAGCTTTTCGACGGGCGATACTCTTTTCATTCCCATTACTCCAACGGCTGGTAGCTAGTTTGCCTTTGCGGTTATCAGAGAGCGACATGGCGGCAAGACTGATGGCAGCGGTCAGCAACAAGAGCCCATTAGAAGAGAGCAAAATTGCCCGCAGTTGATAAAATATTTCTGGCATTGTGCTTTCCCTCTAGTTCCTATGCTAAGTACGCTCTATTTCCCTGATTTATTCGTTAGATGAGATAGTAGGGGACGTTATCTTACTGAGCAGATACTGCACTTCATTGAGAGATAAGCCTGATTCCTTGACAGCTATTTGAATAGCTTGCCCATTACCTTGAGAAGCAGCCAGTGCGGCAATAAATCGACCTAATTGTTTACGGACCGAGCCCCCTTTCCAATTCCAGATTCTTTCTTGGACCGTTAAGAGCTGTTCTGCTCCTACGGAGCCCCCATCTTTTAGAGGGATTCTCAATTTCGACAGGGCCTCGGTTGTGCCTCCCGCCGGGACCGCAGATTTAACCATGCTTGCGGCAACAGACTCTGGATTAGCCAGGACAGGAACCCTCTGCTCGACCAGGCTCACGGGTAGACTGTCCACAATCACTGTTTTCGGGTTTGCTACTTGCGCTGTTGTTTTGAGTCCCATAGGAATAGATGGAGCCGTAGCACCACTTGCTTGAGCTGCTTTAGCCAAATACTGGACATCGTTCAGGGAAAGTCCCGATTGCTTTAGGGCTTCCTGGATGGAGCGGTTTTTCCCTGTGTTTCGAGAAGTAATTAAAGTGGCAATAAATTTGCCTAACTTCTTGCGAAAAACTCCCTTTTTCCAGTTCCAAATACGCTGTTGGACATCCAACAATTTATCAGCAGTGATCGAACCTCCTTCTTTCATCGGGATCTGGCAATGAGCAAGAATCTGGCTGGGGCTCTCAGCTACTACGGTAGGCTTAGCAGCAGCATTGATATCCGGGGTTGAATCTGAATCTGAATCTGGTTGTGCTACAGGGATCTCAGCAGCCACAGTGGGTGTGACGCCCACTTGAGACTGAGAAGATTGTTGGGCCGCGAGATTCAATTTTGCTGGCTGTGGCGTCATTGCAGGGATAGGAGTCGATTGTGGAGCAACAACGCTTACGTTTTCCGTCTTTACTGCAACTAATGGCGAAGATGCCATCACAGGCTTAGGCTCTTCTACTTTAATAACCGTAGGGATGACTGTTTTAGGTGCAGGTTTTTCGATGACAACAGGTACTACCACCGCTGGTTTAGCTTCTTCTCTCTTGATGGGTGGAAGTAGTACTTCGGGTTGTGGAGGGACTGGCAGGGGAGCGACCGGGGCAATGGGTTGGGGCGTTCCCCCTAGTTCTGCCAATTTAGTGATAATGGCCATATTAACCCCAGTAACCTGGGCTGCGGTATTGATCGATTCTCCATTTCGAACTTGGGCTAGGAAGTTCTGTACCTTGCTCCAAGCGTTGTCCCGGCGACTGATTAGCTTCTTGGATTCAGCCATGGCCAGTCCTTTTTCGACATCCACTATAGGAGCCCGGCGCAGTCCCACATCAATGTAGGGCGTCCCTTGAGAGTCTGGCTGAATAGTGATGGTGTTGTATTGGGGGGCTCCCTGTCCCATCATTACCTTAAATTGATAGAGTTTTTTGCCTTGGGAGCCATCGGCGATAAGCGTGAGCAGGGTGCTGGCATTAGAGGAAGTCATCAATCCAGGGAAATTTACGCCTGTGATTTGCCTGAGGTGAATAACCGTGGCACCACAGCCTTCTCCTCCGCTATTACTCACTCCCGCGCTCTGTCCCAGGCAACCGTCAAAATCAATTGCCACACGGGAAGGGTCATCGAGCCAAGCTTTCTTTACTACTTCCCCGGTTGGAATCAAATTCAAGTTGGTGCCGTATCCAGGCCATAGAACAACGGTGGTGAGCTGCCCGCTTTTTCCTTCTGCCTGGCTTGCAAAAATACTCCGTACAGGATTGGCCTGAGCGACTTGGGCCACAAAAATACTAAGGGCTAATACTAGATTGACTTTTTTCATAGGTTGGGTACCGACTTATTCACGAAGACTTGGACAGAAGTTCCGGCGGCAAGCATCCAAAGATCTGGTCTGGCTAAGGATTCCCGAATCGCTCTTTCATTGCGGGCTTGAATTTGATTGATAATGGCACCCGTCCCCCCTTCTAAAATGCCAGCCAAAATATCTGGGGCAGGATTCTGGGTCGAAGTAACAGAATTAAAGCCATTGGATGTAGTCGTAGTGGATTGAGCACGGGTAAAGAGGGAGGCAGCTTTACTGATTCCCGCTAGTGCAAAAATACCGGCGTCACTGGAAGCAATCTCTGTTCCCCGGTCCAATATATTCCGGGCCGTTAAAGGACCACCGCCGGAAGCCCGAATACTAATCGAACCAGGAGGAATTTGGGTTTCTTCTCCATCTATAATCACAGCCACAGTGGAGAGCTTGAGCGTGCCGCTGCTAGACACGGAACGTACCTTCACTACCAGAGGAGTCCCTATAGTCAGAGCCTCACTGCCATCAGAAGCTTTCAGGGAAGAAGTGAGCTGGATGATGAAACGGTCTTCGTCATCCACAGCACCTGCGGTATCAGAATCCCCTTGCGCCCCGTGTCGGCTTCCTTCCCAAACCACAGGAGTAGAGAGTAAACCTTGAGCCGTGCTTCCCGTAACGACCGACCGACGAACTCTTCCCGTTAATAGAGGAGATTCTTCTTCTGGAAAACTACTTGTTTGAACTTGAGATGCCAATGGAGCATTTTGGCTATTGGAGTTAGCAAAATTTCCACCCCTATTATCGGCTCCACTGTTCCCATTAAAAATTTGTCCGTAACTTCCCACTTGAGATAGCATTTGCCACTGCTGTTGAGGGTCTAGTTTTTGGGTAAATGCAGCGGCTTGTACGGGGGCAGACTGGGAACGCTGTCTGAGGATGGCGGCTAGAGTAGCCAGGTCCTTTTTGGTGACAGGACGGTTGGCAGTGCTGCCGGTAGATATGTTCCCCGGAGGAGTTCTTGGGGTTGAGTTGGTGGCAGGAGCAGACTGATTGTTCTTATTGAGTTCCGCGAGGGTTCTTCCTTGTGTCCCAAGTGCCAGTTCCGCCAGTAACTTTCCGTTGTCTTGTTCTTTTGATACAGGAACATCAACGGTAGCAACTACTTCCTGATTCTCTGTTTCAGCTTGAGCATTCGTTCCTTTGGTAATATCACCCAAGAGTGCGCTTGTTGCCATCACTACAACTAGAGTTAGGGTGCCTATCAATCCAGCTTTAGCGAAGGGATTAGCCCATAAAGGCTGCTTAGTTCGGGATTCATAAGGGTCATCTCGCACGGTAGATGCACTATAGGCTTGGTTACTGCTTTCTTCATTACTCTCAAAACCGGATAGAGCAGTGGAGCGGTCTGAACCAAAATTAGAATCGTTGCTATAAGCATTTTCAAGGTCTAACATCTCAGCCATACGGCCCAAGTTAGGTTTTGGCTTGTTCCCAGGCTGACTATCGTACTTCTGGTCCATGTGATGATACGTCTCTCCTACTAACTAATACATGTCCTATTTGGGCAAGCTCACTGCTGTGAGACCTGATCTGTTTCGCTGTTCTGGCTATTTGGATATTTTTAAGAAATTACACTTTTTCTAATGGCTTTTTAAAGCATTAAAGGTTATTTCTTGTGTTAGAATATCGAATTCAAAAAAAGATATACATCCGTATAAATATTGATTTTATTGGCTCTGTTTATACCTTATCGCTAAGTATTTTTTCGAGAAAGAATCTAGAGTCATTCGCCTATATCTATTCACTACAAATTCTCTTGCACATAGTCACGAATGGCATAGATTTCTAGACCAGCTTGACGAACTTGGTAAATGGCTTTCTCCAGTTCTGTAGCTCCAGGAGGGATTCTTGGGGCTTCTACGGATTTGACAAAAATCTCTTTATTGAAAGAAACTGCTTTACCACGATTATCTCCTTTATTGAAAATAATCAGATTTGCTACGAGTGCTAGTTTCCATTTGCCTTCTCCAATTTTGGTTGGTTCAGACATGTAGTTAATAACAAACACAGAGCGGGCCCTATTTTTAAAAACTTCTTGAGGCGTAAGTTCGGCGACAAGATTCAAAAATTCAGGACGGAAGTCTTCATTCAGAGCAAAACTTGCCTGCCATGTTGTTTGCGCTACCTTTTTGTTATCCAGTGGAACGCCTGGGTCTGGTTTAGGATTTTGCGTTTCTTCTGGGCTATTGGGAGGCAAGCTTCCGCTCCAGTTCATGAGCATCGTCACGGTGTCACCAACAAAACGACGAATGGTTTGCGGTGTGCGGTCGCTATGGCTCATCGTTCCAACCCGCACTGCTTTACCGTCTTCGAGCTGTACTAAAGTCGGGGTCTGTTTTTCGCTCATGCTAGACAGAGAATTAGCCTGTGAGAAGGTCATAAGCAAAATCAATCCTTGAATCCCCAGTGTCCCCAAGGCAAAAAGGGGCATGATGTCTGAGCGTTTTTTCTCAAGTAGTCGAACCATGGGCAGATACCTCGAAGGGACAGGAATACCGGACTCACCAGATAAAGCCTCATTTTTGAGACCTCAAAATCTCTGGGTGCAGTCTTTGCGTAGAATAATCCGTGTTTAAATACTTGGTTAATCGTGTTTACACGTATCTTGTGTAATACTTGGCTCTGTAAACTTACTAGCCTCTGAGCTTTGATCTCATAAGAAACCCATGTTTTTCTCTTGTATTCTCTACAGCCGTTCTAGGTGAAATTGCTAATTCCCATAGACCCGGTGTTACATTAGATGCGGTGACCTTTTCTGCTTTTTAGCATGAGTTTAAGATTATGTCTTTGCGCCTAGGTCAACTTTTATATACTAGTTTCCCCGAATTGGGATTTCATATTGTCACTAGTCCAGAAGTGCCCCTAGAGGCTCGTCAGGCCTTTGTACAAACGGTATCGCACCAACTCTGGGATGCTTATAACCCTCCTGACAAAGGTTATCGCGCAGTTTATATCTATCAAGAAGCCTCAGACCGGACTTTATTCGGCTGGTTGTACAACGATGGTGCCGATGATAGAGGACGCAGTCATGTACCCTATTTCATCGGTCATTACTTGGCAGGTCCCCTATCGCCTGAACAGCTAGATAATATTTTCACGTTACTCCGCAAAGGCCCTTCTATCGCAATTGACCGCCAAACTCCTCCAGAATTTCTGGAAGCGGTGTTTGCTCCAGACTTATGGGACTATAAGCCTGTTCGAGCAGGGGTTACTGTTCCAGCCAAGACTCGTGAACAGACGCACAAGGCCCTTGCTCAGGGCAAATTCGTGGAAATGTTCGTTCCCGGCGACGAGGAATATATTTCAGATACTGATTTAAGTACGAGCTTGATGATTCGAGATGTAGGCCAGGAAACCGGCGTACTGGCAAAAAATCCTGGAGGGGAGTCACTATGGGAAAGAGGTATTTCGCCAGCATTCATGCTTGGCATTCTGTTTACAGGGATAACGGGCGCCTTGATTGGGTATAGTTTACAGCCTAAGCAAACTTCCGTGCGGGAGATTATTACGGAAGCTGAAGAACCGAATGCTATCCCAGCTCCAGTACCCTCACCAAATAGCAACGGAATAAAAATGGATTTCCCTAACAGTCAGCCAGTAATTGATAAACCACTATCAGAAGTTACTGTTGCTAACAATCCCTCAACGCCATCTCAGAAAACCACCGCCGGGGAAAATCCAAATGCATCAAGCACTGTAAACGGCAAGAGTCCACCGACTCTTTTTAGCCTGGCAGAGCCTTCCAAAACTCTTCCAAGGTCGCCCGACGAAGCTTTGTCAACCACTGAGCAACGACCGGCAAGGCCTTCGAGGTTGCTTCCAGGTAAGTCTGTTTCAGTATCCGTATCGCAAAGACCAGCTTCTAGCCAATCATTCGCATCAGCTAAACCCACAAATCGGAAGACCCCTTCCCAAAAATCGGTATCTAAAACGAGCACCTCTAGAGAAGCCCCAGCTAATGATCAGGAAGCTTATCAGCTCATAGACCAGATTGACGCTTATAAACCCTCTCGGATGGGCCCGCAGGTTTCGGAGGTTGAGCCCAAGAAGCAAGGTAATGTGACTATCCCTGCAACTCAGTTGATTCCAATATCGTCTCCTGAAAAAACCCTGGAATCCATTGAGATTCCGATGCAGAATGGAACTTCAATTCCAGCAAATAGGTTGCTCCACCTTGATACTGAAGTTTGGAAACTGGATAATGGAAAAACCCGTAAAAAGCTAGTAGTGCTGGTCAACGAGCTAATGGAGTCAAAAAACTTGAATTCTGCCTGTAAGAAGGCGGATATCAGTTTAGATAGTCTACGCCTTCTGATTAAAAAGTATGGAAATGCCTAGCCTATCTGGCCCAATGCCTCGATCTTAGAGCTAGAGAAAGCTAGAGCAAAACAGATACGGTAACCAGTATCTTCTCGTGCCTTCAGGGTTGACCGAGGATAATCAATTCGTCATCTTGTGGATTTTTGTTTATATATACTTTTTCAATACTTTTGCTGTAGCCTGACCTGTACTTTCCCAGTTGAACTGTCTAGCTCTAGCAATGCCTAGAGCAGAGAGACGAGAACGTAGCGCTGAATCATGGGCAATCGTTTGCATGGCTTCTGTAATTTCTTCTGGGCTATAGGGATCCACTAAGAGGGCTGCATCTCCTGCAACTTCTGGCAAAGATGAAAGATTAGAAGTGATTACAGGAGTACCGCAGGCCATCCCTTCAAGAACGGGAAAGCCAAATCCTTCCCAAAGACTAGGGAAAACAAGCGCTAGGGCTTGGTTAATAACGATGGGTAGCTGAGCTGCTGGAAGATAACCAAAAAACTTGACTTGACCAGTGAGACCTAAGTGATTGATATGAGCGACAAGGCCTGGAGTATAGCGCTTGTCTTTTGAACCGACTAGCCAAAGTTCGTAGTCCTGGCAGTTTGGTAAGGCAGCAAACGCAGTCACCAGCCGATGTACGTTTTTATGGATATCGTGGCGACCGATATAAAGAAAGTATGGACGCCCTTTATAGTTATCAGGCAAATTAAGATGGCGAAAACGATGGGCATCGTGGGCTAAGGGAATAGAGGTGATCTTCTCTTCTGGGATGTTGAAAAAATGCATAATATCTTGAGCCGTCGCAACAGAATCACAAATAACATGTTGGGCTTGGCCTAAGACTTGAGGTATGTAGTAGCGGAAGTAGGGGGTAAGGGGTGAAGAGGCCCTTGGAAAGCGCAAAGGAATGAGGTCATGAACCGTGACAACATAGCGGCATTTCGAATATAAGGGAGCTTCTGGTACGGGAGAAAAGAGAAGGCTCGGAGATAATTTCTGATAGATACGAGGCAGTTGTAGCTGTGTCCAAAGCAGACGGTTAAGGTGCCCTTTCGTACCCTGTTCAGGGGTCATATTAGAGGGGACAAGGTGACATTTTTGGTCTGCAATCGTCTGTGCTGTCAGCAAAGTTGGGTTTAGAGACTTGAGATAGGGAAAAATCTGCGTAGCATAATTTGCTAAACCTGTCGGTTTGTTAATGAGAAAGGAAAGATTGAGTAGCAGTTGATTCATCGAGAAACTAATGGAAGCCCTCAGTGGGGGAAAGACATGCTGAACGTCAAGGGGAGAAGGACTTAAGTATCTTCATTTTGCTTCGATTCATGGCATTATATCGAAATCCGGGCTGTTTTTCTGCCAAACCCCTTTTTTGAACCCATTTTAGAAAAGTAGCCATGCACGGTGGAGATTGAGGATAATTCGTGGTGAAGGGTGTTCCATGTACAACCATTGTCGACCCAATAGAAGATAGCGTTGAGGATTTCGCGCCTAAGAACATTTCTTTGCCTATCCTGTCCGCCATTTCTGCTTTGCTAAGTGGGATTAGCGCCTGCAGACAGGCCCATTGCTGATTGACTCTGTCATGCTAGGCGAATCACTCAGGTCAGTCTTGTAAGGCTTGCGTTCCATGA
>JBAUTB010000012.1:0-4204 GCA_049582005.1 Gloeobacterales cyanobacterium
GAACTGCTCCTCAAGATGGCCTTGCAAATGGCCCGCGATGACTACGAAACTCGCCGTGAGCGCCAACGCCAGGGTGTGCAGCTTGCCAAAACGGCTGGGAAATATACCGGACGCATTGCGGACACCGCCATTCACCAGCGTATTGTTGTTCTGCGTAGCGCAGGCCAAACGATCAAGCGAACTGCGGAGCTTGCCGGGTGTAGCCCAAGCCAGGTGAAGCGGGTATGGGCACTGCATCTGCAAGCCAAGGTTTGATCGATGCCTGTTAGTTTTCTCTCCAGGGATCAACGCGAGAACTATGGCCGCTTTACCGGAGTGCCGTCACCCGATGATTTGGATCGCTATTTCCATCTGGACGAATTTGACCTTGGGCTAATTTCGAAAAAGCGTGGTCAAAGCAATCGGCTTGGGTTTGCATTGCAGCTCGGAACAGTCCGTTACCTTGGCACATTCTTGGAAGACCCGCTGGATGTGCCAACACCAGTGCTTCAAACACTGACCCGGCAGCTTTATATCGATTCGGTTGATGGTATCCAGGCCTACCGCTCAGATGAGCAACGCTGGAGCCACGCCGCCGAAATCCGTGCGCAGTATGGCTACGTCGAAATTACCGAACCACGCATCGGATTGCGCCTTACCCGCTGGCTGTACGCATTGTGCTGGACGGGAACCGACCGGCCAAGTGTACTGTTTGAGCGAGCAACCACTTGGTGACCTTACCCCAAAAAAGTGGACAGGTAACTTAAGCTACCATGGGGTGATTTAGGGTGCACCAGTAATTTTCTTCAAATTGAACTGGGGAAAGATATCCAATTGTCGAGTGCATTCGTTGTCGATTGTAAAACACTTCGATCCACTCCGCGATGGTTGTCCTGGCGATTGCTCTTGAGGAGAAAATCCTCGGATAGATCAACTCGGTTTTGAGGGTACCAAAAAAACTTTCAGCCACGGCGTTATCCCAACAATTGGCTCGACGGCTCATACTACAGGTTATGCCAGCCTTCTGGAGAGCAGCTTGGTAGTCTCCACTGGCGTATTGGCTGCCCCGGTCAGAATGAAAGACCAACCCAGCTTGTGAGGGTATGCGCTGCCCCAAAGCTGCGTCTAAAGCTGTCAAAACCAATTCTGTACGCATATGCTCAGCCATGGACCACCCCACTACCCGTCGGGAGAACAGGTCGATAATGACAGCCAAGTAAAGCCATCCTTCAGTGGTCCAGACATACGTCAAATCTGCTGCCCAAGACCGGTCAGGTTCACTCGTTGTAAAGTCCCTATCCAGAACATTCTCAGCAATCGGTAAGTCATGTCCAGAATCGGTCGTGATCTTGAATTTACGCTTAGGGCGGACGCAGATACCGAGCTTTGCCATTAATCGCACGACCCGTTGACGACCGACCTGAAAGCCTTTGGCCACTAGCGATGCATGAATCCGGGGGGAGCCATAGGTTTCACGACTTGCTTGGTAAATCTGTTGAATTTGTTGTGACAAGATTTCATTCTCCTGAGTTCTGGGGGATGCTTTGCACTTGAACCAGGCGTAATAGCCACTCCTGGACAGATTGAGCACTTTACACATCAAGGCAATAGAAAAGTTAACCTTCTCTGCATGGATTAGCTCATAGGGTCTGAGCTTTCCTTCGCAAAGAAGGTCGCTGCTTTTTTTAGGAAATCCCGCTCCATTTGAACCCGTTTCAAGTCCCGGCGTAAAGTAATCAGTTCTTTACGTTCAGTAGAGGTCAATGGACCCTGTGGGTCTGATTGATGGTCGATCTGGGCTTGTTTAACCCATTGGCGAAGGGCACTTTCGGTTAAACCCATCTCTTTGGCAACTTGGCTGACGGGTTTGCCAGATTGAGTGACGATGCGCACTGCCTCAGCTTTTTGCTCAGGAGTAAATAGTCTGCGTGGTTTTTGCGACATCTGAACATTCTCCTCGGTTAACGACTCTTCGGGAATGTCCACTTTTTCGAGGGAAGGTCAATGAGAAATAAATCCGGCTGTCTCAACTTTTCGCCTAAGCTCATTTCTGTTGTAGGCATATTATAAGCGACGTGCGAAAGATGGCCTCTGTCAATAAAACTCTCAAGATTGACTTCCTTAATCCTAAATAATGGTCGATGAGTGCCACTTAGATGGTTATAGTCATGCATGATCAGTAACATGCCGATTAGGTCAGTCTCTACACTCGTATCTCCTGTATAGCCAATGTATTCGTATTTTGAAGCAATTTCAGTAAGAATTTCTGGAATTGGCGCTTTTGGTTCTTTTCCGCCATAGGACCAAATGAAATCATCTTGAATAATCAGTTTTAACGGCTCTAGCTGCGGTAAAGTTTTCTTTTTTGTCCCTGGTAAAGTCGTACATCCTAAAGTATCAAATTCAAGAGCATGAAAAGGACAGACTACAGCACTACTATGCTCTTGCTGATGACACCATCCCTCCGACAACATGGCTCCCATGTGAGGACAGGTATTAGGAAGAGCACCTACTTTGCCTGTTCGGTCCTTCCATAAAACGTAATCGCAGCCGTATAGGGAAACTTTTATTGGCTTATTTGCCTCTAGCATCGTTCTATGGGCCAGAAGCCAAGGCGCACCCTCTAACATTGACATTTTAACAGCCTCTCTTCTTCCCCGTGTCGTTACATCAGGTTCCTTAGTTCCCTTATCATGTCGCTTGCATAAGGGGCGACTGCTGAGGAGGTTAGCTCATTTTGGGGAACTCACAGAAGATAGGAAGCGGATTCTCCAAGCCACTCTCCCTCATCAATAAAATGGTGCATCTGCGGTATAGGAACCTCAGATTGGCAATAGTGGATGAATTTATCGCCATCCCAGCGAAATAAAATTTGAACATACGATTTTTGGTAATGGCGTTCTTTGTTGGGGTCGAAGAACAACCAGATCAATTCCGTATAATCCAGAGCAAATTCATGCAAAAGGGCATTGCCAAAAGTCTCAATGTACTGAGCAGAAAAGGCGTCTAGAGAAAACTTAGGCTCGATAGGAGTAGTCACCATAAGGGCTTGCTCCGGATGGCCAAAAAGGAGAATTTGGAACACTGTTTCGGAAACTGTATCCCGGACCAGAACACGGCCACTACGGTAAGGTCTCATCTTAGTATTTTCCCTATCGAAAGCATGGAGGTCAGCCCCCTTGGCCGTGGCTTGAGTTTTAGGGAATTCCACATCACTTATTTCATGGGCAGTTTAGCGCTGTGCTGAGAATTCTCAAACCCCCTGTCATTGATTTGGGGCAAACTATTGATGCCGCTCTACAGCACAGTGCACGCTTCTCTCTGAATCATTAAGCTATGCGGAGGGGAGTATAACTGCTAAAGATCCTGCTTAGCTATCTCACCCGCCTAAACTAAGGGTAACGGATTAGAAGTTCCGGCTATTTACGATGACGAATCAACAACCAGAACAATTACAGGGGGTTGTGGAGCGCTTGACCTATCACTCTGAGGAATCAGGCTATACGGTCGCTCTGCTCAAAGCACCCCGAGCCAGAGAACCGATTACTATTATTGGCAACTTTGCCCATATCCCGCCAGGGCAGATGAAACTTCTGAAATCTACGGCTCGACTTTTAGAGCCGTGCGGAGTTTATTTTCCCAATTCCCAAACATAAGAATCGAGTCTTTTAGGCTGGTTCTCTCCCAACACTGGAGATAGATAACCCGCTATCATCCAGGCAGCGTCCTCACTAGCCCCTTTCAGTACGTATGCATTGCGGCCAATCGGCTCTAACACGCAATCCATGAAATGGCAAAGAACGCTCAGAGAATCAGACCATCTTTTGCCTTCAATATAGAGTTTTAATTGTTCGGCATTTATAGAATTTTTGGATGGGGGGGTAGAAGAACTAAGCATAATCAGTATCAAATCACTTATTTATTAGTAAAGCGGATGAGGTGGGGTGCCCAGAAGCGTACCGTTACGGAGTTTGAAAAATTGGAGAATCCGTGAATACCCTGAGAACCTTCAACAGGATGCCCAGGAGGGGTAGGCCAATAATCTTGTCACTAGCTAGCTTGAGCATAGCGGTCACGATCCGTATTCATAAATAAAGGAAGGAAGGATCTCCCTTCTTCAGGAATTGCCTTGCAACCAATCGGTCAGGTCAGACAACTCGGAGAAATCTAGGAGTGCTTCACCCAAAGCCTCAAGCTTGGGCAGTTCTAGTGCTTGGACTTGTGC
>JBAUTB010000013.1:0-47748 GCA_049582005.1 Gloeobacterales cyanobacterium
TTCCTGGAGAGGACTCTGACTGAAGTGATACTGTCTTTATTATGGTTTACCCACTTAGAAATAAAAATGCATGTATTTGTAACTGAAGTTATCTATTTTTAAATATTATCTAAACAGCGTAAACAAAGCTGGAAAGAAGCCCCCTCTGTCCGACAGACTTGCTAAAAATGAGCATGAGCCTAAGGAAGGTCCGTATGTCTACAGATGCACTAGCCAGCGCGATTCGAACCCGTAACGTTGATCAGGCCAGAAGTATCATCCTTCAGTTGCAAGAATGTATGCAAGGTGACCGAGTCGCAGAACTTTTCTTAACAGCTATCGAGCATTTGGCTTGGGACGAAGGGGATGTGTCCGCCGCTCAATGGCTCTTAAAAAATACTCCTGCAACACTCAAGCGCAGTTTTCCTCTTCAATAGGAGGATATTTGGGGAGTTTTCTAAAAATCTCTCACGTACTTAATCTCTCCCTTGAAGGTTGAGTGCTGCAGGTTATGAAGACGAGCTTGCCAGCTTCTTTTTCCAAAGTTCGCCTATCGTGACGAACCTGTATCATTAAGTCAAATTTTGCGGCTGAACCCAATGAAGTTATAAGACAAATGCTTGAAATTTATTGATGATTCTGTAGCATAAACTACAGAATCATCAATAAATTTATGGATTTTTCCACTTTACCTGTATTACCACTAACGGCTTCAACTGCTGAGTTTACTCCTCAGGCAAATAGCTGGGTTAAGTTGCGGGAGCCTCTTTCTGCCTACAGCACAGATGAGGCCCTTCTCCTATGCGAAGAAGCAGACGGACAATGGGTCTCATGGGTACCTGATTTCGGCGTAGCCACGCTGGGTCGCCATCAGTATTACCGTTTGGAAAAGTAGGATTTAGCATTCTGAGTCATTTGAGCTAGTCTTGGTCACCGTGCCAAGGCAATGGCTGGCTAAACTTTCCAGGGCCATCCCTCAAATGTTCTATTTCAGCAACGAACCGATAGCCAAAAGCAAGGTTCCCTTGAACAGCAACGCTTGGTGTTGCGTTTTAGTCGGGCCAGCACCATGTAGGGCAAGTTAGAACGGCTAAAACGTTTGCTTATCCCATTAAAAGCACCTTATCAATAACGTGAATCACTCCGTTATCTGCAATTACATCTGCTGTCACCACCGTTGCGTTTTTAACTTCAAAACCCTCAGAAAAATCAAGGGTAATCGGTGACCCTTCTAAAGAAGTAACGGTACTGAGTTTAGCCAAGTCAGCTTGTAGCAAGCGCCCGGGAACAACGTGATAGGTCAGAATCCTAGTTAATTGGGGGATATTTTGAAGCAACGTTGTAATGGTTCCTGGCGGTAACTTGGCAAAAGCATCATCATAAGGGGCAAAAACCGTAAAAGGTCCGGGACTTTTGAGCGCTTCTACCAAACCAGCCGCTTGCACTGCTGCCACTAAAGTTTGAAATGAACCTGCACTAACTGCAATATCAACAATGTCAGCCATCTCCTCACCACATACCTAAATTGATAATTCATATGCATCTAGATGCGTTATACACTTGTTTTGCTCCTTTCAGGTACTTTGTTTACTACTGGATTAGCGGGAGAAAAATAGCGGCCAAGATGCTCGCAAAGACGATAAACTCGACGAGCTTTATGGAAGATAACTTTCTTCCTGGTGATGCGTTTGCTGAATGGTTATAACCCCCTATCATTTTTTTGAAGCTCTCTCTAAGATTGTCTTCTGGGTTGGATTTCAGGCTTGACATAGAGAGAAGCAGAGGGATTCCACCCACCTTGAAATGGGTCAAAAGATGAATAAAAAGACAGACCATCAGCACAGCCCAACCGGTTAGATGAAGTAGATACCAAGTCTGCATCAAGTCTCCATCGGGTAGCCAATCTTCCTTCATCATTCTGCCCGTTAGCAATGAAAAGCTTGCTGCTAATAAAATTCCTGTATTGGTAATCCGTTGAAGGCCGAGCCACCACACAGGACGGCGTACTAGAGCTAATTGAGTAAAAGAATTAGCCTGTATGAGCCGTTTTTGGCCCATTTGGAAACTATATAAGGCAAAAAAAGGCAGTACAAAAAGGAAAAATAGGCCAAAGCTGCCATGGATATCAATGATGCCTTCCATTTTTGGCCATGGAAATTTTCCAAACCTTCCGTCATAGGTGTTGTACACCCAAAATCCGGTGAGCATGGAGGACAGGATTAGAAGGGTATTCAGGCTGTGCAGCAGGCGCAG
Source organism: Gloeobacterales cyanobacterium (assembly GCA_049582005.1). Classification (GTDB taxonomy): domain Bacteria; phylum Cyanobacteriota; class Cyanobacteriia; order Gloeobacterales; family PMM-0068; genus Sivonenia. The sequence goes on from JBAUTB010000013.1 coordinate 2,233, forward strand.
CAAAACAGGCTGATAAACGCTAGGAGGAGACATCAGATTCTCTCTGGGAAGGGATCTTGTTATTCCTACCGATTTTTTTCTATCGATATTCTTGGCGCTGGATATCTCCTAAGCGGGCTTCAGGACGGAGAAAACGGTCCATCTGTTGTTCGAAGAAAGCACGGTTTGCCTTAAGATGTTTCGGATTCGGATCGTCTAGAGGATAGAGCAGAGCCTGTCGTAAAGCCTGAATGACCGCTGAAGTGACACAGAACATGGACCGCTGGAAACTAATGCCAAGCTGAATTAGCATGTCACTTTCGCCCCGGCAATGCTTTTGGTAGTACTCCACCAGGTAGGGTGGCAAGAAGTGGAACATATCTTGCATCAGTAAGGTTGGTGGAATGCCTGCGGTTCCTACCGGAAAGACATCTGCATAGAGAATTCCATAATGGAAATCTTTTTGTTCATCTGGCACCTGTTGGGCTTGGGCATTATAGGATTGGGTTCCGCGAAAAGGGGCCGTGCGGTAGAAGACCGCTTCCACATAGGGAAGCGCTGCTTCGTAGAGCCACATAAAGCCTTTGGATTTGGGGATGATTTCGTAACATTCACCCCGAATATAGACATGGTGATAAATAGGGCGGCCTGCTATGGCAAAAATGCCATTCACCAGAAAATTCATAGCCTCAGGTACGCTCGTTATCTTTCCTTCGTCGTACAGGTCTGACATCTCAAAGAAAACGGGAGCCATGATCTCCCAGAATAAGCCCAAGTTGCTGTAGTAGGACATTTGACGGCATTGTTCGAGAAATAAATCTGGAAACAGTTGATGAATCCCCAGCATCACCGGATTGCCCTTGAAATAAGCTTTAATCGCCCGGTCCGCATTGGCTTTATATTCTTCCGAATCCAGATAAGGGTCGAATTGGCCTCCCATTCCCCGGTGCCAAAGCATAGCCCGCATGCACATCTCGGCAAATTCCATATTGATGCGGTCGTGCCAGAGATGGTGAAACAGACGGGGCATCTTAAACGTTTCTCCCCGCTGCATAAAGGCTAGAAGTTCTGGATGGGCCGTGGCTTCTCCCCGCCAAATCCGTAAATCCGCATCATCCCCGGCATAGTGATTGTGCAGATCCAGATACTCTTTGGGCAGGAAGTACTTGAAGAAAGGTAGGGGATTCAAAAACTCGCGCTCGGCAATATATAGAAGGTCACGCCAGTAGAAGTCCATTGGAACCGCATAGGCTTTGTAGAGACCGATGATTTGCATCAGATTTTCGGGAGTATCCGGGAGCATAGCTCCCCCCGCTTCCAGTCGGTGAATCACTTCTGCATAAGGATGGCTAGAAGGGGGAAGTTTGGCTTTAGTCTCCGTAGTAACCATGGCAGTATGAACCTCTGTAGAAATGATGGGTTATTGAGCATTGTGGATAGAAATCTGAGTGGATTTGTTCAAGTCAGGTACAGCGGTGACCATGACTGCGGTGGTTGGTTCGCTCCAATGGGTGAGCCAGGTCGGTTGAATGCCCAGAAAGAGCGTCAATGCCGCCAGAATCAGGGCAGGCGTCCTTTCTGACCACTGGACACGAGGATAGTAGGCCGTAGCATTATCCAATTTGCCAAAGCAGGTCCGGTTGATCAGGGTTACAAAGTAGACTGCCGTTAAGCCACTACAGATGATACATACCAGCGTTGGGATCGGAAAGGAGGAAAAGCTGCCTTGGAGGATCAAAAATTCGGCCACGAAGCCTACCAAACCAGGGATTCCAGCGCTAGCCATCCCTCCTACCACCAAAAGACCACTCATCAGCGGTAAACCTCGGATTGGGTTCATCAAACCATTGAGCAAATCCAAATCACGGGTGCCAACTTTGGTTTCGATTACGCCAATCAGATGGAACAGCAAGGCCAAAATAATCCCGTGACTGACCATCTGAAGGACTACCCCCAGCAGACTAATCGGGGTTGCTGCCGCCGCGCCAAGGAGGAGATAGCCCATATGACCGATAGAGCTATAGGCAACCATCCGTTTGATATCTTTTTGGGCAATCGCAGCGAGGGCTCCATAGACAGCGGTAATCGCTCCGATAATGGCAAGCCCAGGAGCGACAAGGGCCCATGTATCAGGAAATAGACCCAACCCAAAGCGGATGAGACCGTATGTCCCCACCTTGGCTAAGACGCCACCCAAAAGAATCGCAATCGGCGGAGAAGCGGCAACATAGGCATCGGGTAACCAGGTATGTAGTGGAATCAGCGGCATTTTGATGCCAAATCCTACAAGCACCACGGTCAATAGGATCAGTTGTGTCGTTTGGGATAACCCTTGGCTAGCTTGGGGATTGTAGGCAAAACTACCCGAAGAACTGAATAGGGCAATACCTAGAAAAGCTGCAAAAATTAAGATCCCAGAAACTGCAGTATAAATCAGGAATTTCATAGAAGCATAGCCCTGCTTCTCTGAACTGCCCCAGATAGCAATTAACAGATAAAGAGGAATAAGTAACAGTTCATAAAATAAGAAAAACAGCAATAAATTCTGGGCAATAAAGGCACCGGTCATCCCTGCAGTGGTTAACAAAATCAGGGAGTAATAAAGTCGGGGGCGTACACCAGAATAGTCGATACTGTAAACGGCAATCCAGGTAAGGAGGGCATTCAGGGCAAGCAGCGGTAAGGATAGGCCATCAACACCTACGCTATAGTCAAGACCCACAATTTGAATCCAGGGCATAAACTCTGTAAACTGCATCCCCGTGACCGCAGGATTAAATTGGGTGAAAAGCCAAATAGTCCATAATCCCAGGAAACTGGCGATTACTAAAGCTATCTTACGAATTTGGGCCGCTGTACTCTTCTCAGACAAAAGTCCAATTAAAACAGCACTGATGATGGGAACTGCAATTAAAACACTCAGCATCTTTACTCTGCTCCTGAACTATAGCCATTCTCGATGGCATGAGATATATCCTCTCTGAACGGGTTTGGCATTGCCAAACCCCGACCTGTATTTCACTCGAATGAGAAATGCTCTAATTTGGCAGGCAACCTAGACCCTCGAGATACTTAATGCGACATCATCATCATCGCTCCCATTACTACTACACCTAGTAAAACTGTTAGCATGTAGAACTGAATTCTTCCACTGGTGCTGTACTTTAAAGCCTCACCCCCCACCACAGAAATTTGACTGACCAGATTCACAAAACCATCTACAAGATAATGGTCTACAAAAGCAGTAATCCGTGAGATGAAGCCAATTCCAGCAATGATAGTCAAGCGATAGGCTTGGGCCGTGTAGAAATCATTGGCTAGTAAAGTTTGTATGGGTTGCCAAGGGAGCTGGATCGGTCTGAATCGCCAGCCCAGATAGGCGAATGAACTAGACAAAGTCAGCAGCAGCGCCAGGATTATATCGATGTTTCCCCATGTAGGGAGAAGGGTTAAATACTGCAGCACCAAAGGCAGATGGAGGGCAAAGCCCAACAACAGCATCATCGGTAAAACCATCTGCCAGGAAACTTCTGGTGAACGTTCGGTCATCGGTTTGGGGGTTCCGCTAAAGACAAGACCAAAAACCCGACCTAAGCCAAAAGCGACCAATCCGTTTACAAAGAGCAAGAGCCCGATTAACCAGGGTTGGATTTCCCAAAGCCCATCGGCTAACACCAAGAAGGCCCAGAAACTTCCCAAAGGCGGAAGCGCGATCAACCCTCCTAGGCCCACCAGAAAAGCCAAGGCAGAGGCCGGACGGCGGGACCAAAGTCCTCCGTATTGGCTGAGGTCTTGGGTGACACTATTCCAGATCACCGCCCCAACACTCATCACCAGGAGGGCCATGGATACCGCATGGGTCAAAACTAAGAGGAGCGCAGCTTCCAGTTGTCCCGTACCTACGGCAATAAATACAAGGCCCATGTAGACACTGACCAAGTAGGATAAGGTCCGTTTGATATCCACTTGAGCAATGGCAACCAGAGAACCGCCCACTGCGGTGATACTACCCACGGCGACTATGGTCGCTAAGGTGATAGGGGAGAGGGCAAGAATAGGATACAGCTTAACCAGGACCCAAGCGCCGACCGCTACGACTAAGGAGTTGCGGAGGATGGTTGAGGGAATTGGCCCCTCCATCGCTTCATCCAGCCAAAGATGGAGGGGAAATTGAGCACACTTTCCTAGCGGCCCGGCCATCAACGCAAGCCCCAGTAGCGTAGCGGTCGTTGGATCTAGATTGGCTGTTGTAGCCCATTGCGCCAATGCCGGAAATTCAAAGGTTCCAGTTAAATGCCAGAGGGCTACTACGCCCATCATCAGCAAAAGGTCACCGACCCGTTTGGTGAGAAAAGCATCCCGTGCTCCGGTAACCACTAAAGGTTGGTTGAACCAAAAACCCACCAAGAGATAGGTACCTAAGGTCAGAATTTCGAGAATAAAGTAGGTGAAAAATAAGGAATTGCAAAGAACCAAAGCACACAAACCCGCTTCAAAAAATCCCATCAATCCGTAGAAACGGGCCCAACCCCAATCCATTTCCATATAGCCCAGGGCATAGATCTGGGCCAATAGATTCAAACCTGTAATCAGAACTGTGGCCCCTAAGGTAACGGAGGAAATTTCTATAGGAAAACTCAGGTCTAAATTGGCAACCTCTAGCCAAGTCAGGGATAGCTCTTGCACGGGCTGATTCCAGATGGCTTGAAAAATAAGCAGACTATGAAGGAAGGCGAAAGAAGTCATCAAGAGATTGATGTACCCCGCCGGTCTAGGGCCTGTGCGATGAATCACTCCTGGAAACCATGGAAGTGCAGCAACGGCACCAATTAAGCCATAGAGAGGAATCCACCAAACGGTCTGGATAAGGGATTGAGTAATCACGGATACTCCACGGTAACTGCACGTTTAAAGATGATATGGCAAGTCAATAAACGATCTACCTGTGAGGAGGTAAGCTTAGAGACTTAACTATTAAGAATTGATAATAGACTAGAAAAACTATAGATAAAAGTAGATGTTATCAATTGTGATAATAGTAAAAACTCTATGATTTGACTTGAATAGCTGATATTGATACCAATGATTCAACCACTGCCTAATAAGTTTGCTATATCTGAAAGCGAACGCTGGTCCTGGAGTCACCCGTGAAAATTGTATGGGAACCCATAATTTATGCTGGCCAAGCACCCATTTTGTGCGTGCTCTGTGGGACAAGGTCCACGCCTATTAAGACGAAAGGAAGATTTGTGATTGCGGTAGTCTACAACGACCGGGGCATATATTGCGGTGAAGCCTGCAAACATTGTGTGAATGCTAGACCAGAATCACTTAAGGAACTGCTCCAGGAAAGACTCATGAGGCTCCAAGCCCAGGTAATGGAGCTGGAGGAACTCGCTAGAGAAGAGATACAGATGCCAACTTTAGAGGAAGAGTTTCGTTCCTATGGTTAAGCAGGATTGACAAAAATTGATGTATATAAGAAATAGATAGACCAAACTCTATACATCCATATCAGCAAGGAGCCATTCCCTTGAAGAACGCTACGCTTCACCAACTGCAGGTGTTTCAAGTTGCTGCACGACATTGCAGTTTCACCCGTGCGGCAGAAGACTTGTTTCTGACGCAACCGACCGTCTCCATGCAAATTAAGCAACTGAGCAAAGCGGTGGGTTTGCCTTTGTTTGAACAAATTGGAAAACGTCTCCACCTCACAGATGCGGGGCAGGAACTGCTGGTGACCTGTGAACAAATTTTTAGCAGCATGGCTCAGTTCGAAATGACAGTAGCGGATATGAAAGGGATGAAAAAAGGCAAACTCAACCTGGCAGTGGTTACCACGGCGAAGTATTTCGCTCCCCGCTTACTGGGTCCTTTTTGTCACCGTTATCCCGATATAGAGGTGTCGCTAAAGGTAGCTAATCGGGGACGGGTTCTCGAACGCTTTGCTGAAAATGCTGATGATTTTTATATTCTCGGTCAGCCTCCAGAAAGTCTTGAGGCCGAATTGCATCCCTTCTTGGATGATGCCATGGTTGTACTGGCAGAACGCCATCATCCTCTGGTTGGTAAAAAAAATATTCCCTTGGAACGACTTAAAGAAGAGCGCTTTCTGATGCGTGAACCAGGCTCAGGCACCCGGATGATGGTACAACGTTTTTTTGATCAGCGCGGAATTGACCTCAAAGTCAAAATGGAATTGGGGAGTAGTGAAGCGATAAAACAGGCTGTAGTTGGGGGATTGGGTATTTCTGTTCTATCTCATCATGCCCTCGCCCTAGAAGGAACCACCGGTCAACTAGCCATTCTGGATGTAGAAGGTTTTCCCATCCGTCGCTCTTGGCATGTAGTCTATCCCAAAGGCAAAAAGTTATCCGTTGTCGCTAAAACGTTTTTGGACTATCTGCTCAATGAAGGTAAACAAGTGGCAGAGCGAACCAGTTTGGAAATGACTAAAGGTCTGTAATGAGTCAATTAATTCTCCATTCCACACTGTGTAACCTGAGATAAAGTGGTTTTCTGCTGCCCATCTTGGCCTATCAGCATGGCATTGTAACTAAAAGAGGATGTTCTATAAACTTGAATGGGCCCAGTTTGCCGTCTACGAACCATTCGTGCTGAGCAAAAAATAAGGAAGACAGTTATGATTGCAACTTCTTCTTTCCATGTTCTGGGAGGTGCAAAAGTGGTGGGGCTAATGGTAGCATTTGCTGCCATGTTCACTGCGATGGCATCCGCTGTTTGGGCTGGTGTTCCGTCTGGGTTTCAAACCCGGATCATTGCCCAGAAGCTGAAGCGGCCTACAGCCATGGCGATCGCCCCAGATGACCGTATCTTGATTACGGAACAGGCTGGGGCCGTGCGTATTGTTAAAAACCGTAAGCTACTCGCCACTCCCTTGCTCAACCTCACCCGTAACGTAGATGACAGGGGAGAACGGGGTTTATTGGGGATTGCTTTTGATCCTGCTTTTCAAACCAACCGTTGGATCTATGTTTATTACACGGCTAAAAAGCCCCAGATCCATAATCGTGTGAGCCGTTTTACGGTTATAGGCAATCGCGCTATTCCCCGCAGCGAAAAAATCTTAGTGGATATTGAACCCCTTAGCAATGCAACCAACCATAATGGGGGGGCAATTCACTTTGGTCAAGACGGCAAGCTATACATTGCTGTCGGAGACAATGCCTTTGGTGCTAATTCCCAAAGTTTGAACACCTTGAAAGGGAAACTGCTCCGGCTCAATAAAGATGGCAGTATCCCCCAGGACAATCCATTTTACAAACGGACTATAGGCAAAAATCGTGCAATCTGGGCTTTAGGTTTGCGGAATCCTTTTACCTTTGCCGTTCAACCCAATACTGGGCGAATTCATATCAATGATGTTGGCCTAGATACTTGGGAGGAAATTAACCTAGGGATCAAGGGGGCCAATTATGGGTGGCCACAGGTGGAAGGTCCCAAAAGTAATCCACGCTTTCGCAAGCCCATCTTTGCCTATGGGCACGGCAGTGGAACCCAGCGAGGATGTGCCATTGTTGGTGCTGCATTCTACAACCCCACCACAGTTCAATTCCCCTCAAAGTATCAGGGGGACTATTTTTTTGGGGATTTTTGCAACGGCTGGATTCGCCACTATCATCTCGGCACTAACTATTATCTGAGCACTAAAAGAACTACCCTCTTCGCCACAGGGCTCAATGGCCTTGTCGATATTCAGGTCGCTCCCAATGGCACACTTTACTACCTGGAAACTAATTGGGATTGGAGTAAGGGTCGCTTGACTGCGGTAACTCACAGGTAGAGAATAATCTTGCATTTTTGGATTGCATTTACTTATTTTACAAAAATGCCCCCGTCGGGGCGAATTCTGATCACACTATCTCCCACAGCCCCATCTTGAAGCTGCCGAATCTTCACGGTCACTACATTTTTTTTGGCCGTAACGTCAAATTTGAAGGCAGGTTCTTGATACTGATTGGAGGAAGAGGTGACCGGATAAAAAACGGCATAAAATGGGTTGCGAACGCGATTGTAGGTGACAGTCTGCCCTGCTGCTAACCGTCGGGTACCACTCGTAGTCAGTCCGTACTCTAACGTCATTTTGCTCTGGTTAATCAAAATCGCTTTCACGGGCAATTTGGGATTGATGGTAGCCACAGGAGTTGGACGCTCTTGATTGGCCTCGGCGGGTGGATTCTGGGATGCGGGTTGGCTAGAAACCGGATGCATAGAGCCTATCCCAACCGTGAGTAAAATCGTAGCAGCAACGAAAGCTTTAGGGGAGTGACTGATCATGTTGACTCTGTTTAAGAAAAAAGTAATTGGTCATAGAGTACACCAAAAAGCAGATGAAAATAGTTATCTGCAACGCTAAAGTAGCTAGGCTACCTGTCCTGCACCCAATTTGTCACAAACCATATCAGCCAAGTCATTGATAAAAGTGGAATCGATATTCAAAGCACGAACTCGGCGGAAGTCATGAATACCTGCTTCTTCGGCAACTTCTTTGTACTCAATATCAATTTCTTGGAGGGTCTCAATGTGTTCTGAAACGAAACTGATCGGGACCATCAACAGAGATTTGGTTCCCCCCTGGGCTAACTTAACAATGGAATCTTCCGTGTAGGGTTTTAGCCATTCTACGGGGCCAACTTTGCTTTGATAGGCCAGCGTAAACCCATTGGGTAAAGCCAACTCGTTGATAATCAGACGGACGGAATCTTCAATTTCTTTTTGATAGGGGTCGCCATCTTCAGTCACGTAGGTCTTAGGCACTCCGTGGGCAGAGAAGAAAATCTGGACCTCTTTCGGACGAGCATACTTCGCTAATTCTTGGCGAATCAAGTTAGCCATAGCCTTTACATAACCGGGACGGGCGTACCAAGAGCCAATATCGATCCGGCGAATTTTTTGGAGTTCTGGGTCTTGTGCCCATAGTTGGTCTAATTCTTTAAGGCTGGAACCACTCGTAGAAATGGAGTAGTGAGGATACAGAGGCAAGGCTACCAGTTGGGTGATGCCATCTTTTTTAATCTGCGCCAGCGCTTCTGTGACAAAGGGATGCCAATAGCGCATGCCTAAATAGATTTGGGCATCAATTCCTCTAGCGGCCAGCGCTTTTTTCAAGACTCGGCCCTGTTGGTTTGTAATCGCTTTCAGGGGAGAGCCGCCACCAATGGCTGCATAGTTTTTCTGGGACTTAGGAGCTCGGGCTGTGGAAATGACCCAAGCAAGAGGCTTTTGGAGAGGCTTAACGGGAATGCGGATAATTTCAGGATCAGCGAATAGGTTGTACAAAAAGGGGCGCACATCATCCGGCTTTTCTGGCCCGCCCAGGTTCATCAATAAGACGCCAACCTTTTCCACAACAAATACCCCTAATACCCAAGTTTCTATCGCACATTATACGAAGCTAAAATCCCATAGCCCGTGCTACTTCTAAAGCTTCAGGTTTGACATGACGATGAACTTCGCTCTGGGCCGCAGAAATCGCAGTGTCTGGGTCTTTGAGACCATTGCCCGTGAGCACACAAACAACTTGCGCCCCTTCTGGTAAAAAATGGGCCTGTTTGAGTAATCCAGCCACAGAAGCGGCACTGGCCGGTTCACAGAAAACCCCTTCTTCCTTGGCTAAGAGGCGATAGGCATCTAGGATTTCGTCATCGGTTACGGAATAAATACCCCCTTCGCTCGCTTTGGCAATGGCGAGTGCCCGGATAGCATTGGCCGGATTTCCAATCCGAATCGCAGTCGCAATGGTTTCGGGATGTTCTATAGGGGTGTACTTCCCATTCAAAAGGGCTGCGGCTCCTGCGGCCTCAAATCCGAACATTTTCGGACGGCAGCGGATTTTGTGCTCTTGCCAATAGATACAAAAGCCCATCCAGTAGGCGGTAATATTCCCTGCATTGCCTACGGGGATACATAACCAATCTGGTGCGGTCCCCAACTGCTCACACACCTCAAAGGCGGCTGTTTTTTGCCCTTCTAGGCGGTAAGGATTGACGGAGTTCACCAAGGTGATTGGATATTCTTCAGATAAGTGCCGGACTAGCTGCAAAGCCCGGTCGAAGTTGCCATCAATGGCGATCACTTCAGCCCCATACATCAATGCTTGAGCAAGCTTACCCAAGGCGACATAGCCTTCTGGAATGAGGACAAAAGCTTTCATTCCGGCTCGGCTTGCATAGGCCGCAGCCGCAGCGGAGGTGTTTCCCGTACTGGCACAGATGACAGCTTCCGAGCCAGCTTCTTTCGCCTTCGAAACAGCAAGGGTCATTCCCCGGTCTTTAAAGGAGCCTGTAGGATTTAGTCCGTCATATTTAAGCCAGACCTGAACATCGCGACCAATCCGCTTGGAAATGCTGGAGGCCGGAATCAAAGGTGTGTTCCCTTCTCTAAGGGTAACTATAGGAGTTCGCTCGGTGACAGGCAAATAGTCTTTGTAGTGGCGGATAAGTCCGGGCCAACTATTGCTCTCAACGCGCAAAGGAGTGACGGTCACAGATCTAGGTCCATCAAAGCTTTATTATTCTGCCCGATTTTCGGTCTTAGGGGTAATACTTAACTTCTGCTATTCTTCAAGCCCCTGGATTTGGTTGGGAGAGATCGGCTATATCCACCAGTCCTGCCAAGGGAAACCAGGTGGGTGGAGTGGGGACAGCGCCAAACTTGATCAGGGCATAATCGCCCTTTAATTCCAGGATTTCGCCATTGGTCTTAAAGATGAAGTCAGGCCAGCGGGTATCGTTGGCTTGAGCAAAGGTACCTATTAATTTTGCACGAACAGCTCTTACCGCAGAGCCCTTTTTGAGAGGAGTAGCCATGGGAAAACTATAGTGAATGTCAGCTAATAGTCTAGCGGACATCCGACTTGGATGAGGATGAGGCAAATAATCTCAACTTATCAAGCTTAAATCCTTTCAAAGTCAAGGATCCAGGCTTGATAAAGGGAGCGAAGCGCCGCAACAGTTTGCGTAAGACGGTCTTCTTGGGAGAAGGCAGAGCTTCGATCCAATCTCCCTCTGAATCTAAGAAGAAAAGATCCATGGCTTCTTCCCCCTGTTCTAGCAGTGCATCTCTTAAATTTTTTCCTGCCTCTAGATTCTTCAAGAGTTGTTCGTAGGTGATGTTTGTTACTTGATCGGGGCTCTTTGGATCCATATTTAATTGAGGTACAGGCCATCTTTTCTTTGTTTTTTGCGGTCTTGTGATGCAGTACGATACTGTCCAATCTCTAGGGTCTTGCTAGCAGAAAGAATAGTGTCTGCCAGCTTAATTTCATCCTCTTCACTTGAGTTGTAGCTCAACAGTAGCCCGCGTTTGATGCCACAGTGCCATAGTATTTTCTCCCACTCGATGAGCCTTGCTTGGAGGTCGTCTCCGCCCGCAGTTGTCAACTCTACGCACAAGCATTTATCCCTTTCGAAACCTGCAATTAGGTTCGTGTTCATCCACCAATCAATCAACAATGGAGAAACACTGTAGCCTCCTTGATTTTGGATTTGCCCATGTAGTTTTCGATAGAATTGGGCTGTAGCTTGCTCGAGCTTCCCCTCCATCAATTTTTCTTTCCAAATGGTTAACTTAGGGTTTCTTTCCCGTAACCATGCTGGAAATAGAATTTCCGAAAAATAACTTTCGGCTGGATTGAGGTTTTCTAAAAACTGCTTTTTCTTTTCTGGACTTAACTGTTTCAGCAGTAGCCAACGCTCAGCAAAAATACAGATTTCCGTAAATACCGCCAGTACATATTTTCTAGAGTGCAGTTGCCCAGGATCGCAAGCATGTATAAAACTGGTTAGAGCTTCGAGCCGCTTGGCAAGTATAGGTTCTTCCTCTTTGGCTCGGGTTATTAATTCGAATAGGGCTTTAGCAATTTCCTGCGCAGGAATTTTTGACTGCATTTCCTCTGTACATCAAAGTTATAGAGATATTTACAAGAATATATTTACTTTTAAATATCGTTTGTCTTCTGCTTAACGCTCTAATGTAAACGTTCTGTACAAAGGCGGCAGGTAAGCTCTTCTTCCTGCTCTTTGCAAGACAGAATTGCTTCTTGCACGATCTGAGGCACAGAAAGCCCCAGCTTATATTGTCCGAGCCAGCGCATAGCTTCATTGCCGCCAATCAAAACCTGTTCAACAGCTTCTATAAACGGCTGCTGACGTCTCAAAAGAGTTTTAAACCTGAACTCTTCTATCCATTGGCTAGCCCAGGTGCGAGCCGTCAGGGTCTCGCCTGTTTGCCAATGAACCAAAGGAGCATCCAGACTATAACGGGCCGCTTGAGCTTCGTTCTGATTGCTAATTTCCACCAATTCTTTTGGAGTGAAGCGAGGGGAATCTAAAGGGTCAAGGATTTTTCCAGAGAGCAAATCCAGCAGTCGATGTTCCAAAAGCATAGTGATCCCCAGAAGTACCTGAGGGTCAATGATCAAATCCGAAATGCGAAGCTCGGCCCGGTCAATGTGGGCAGGACGGTCTGGACCATTTGGACGCACGGAGGCCCAGAGATGGCGAACATTCCACATGGTGCCGAGGGCAAGTTGTTGTTGAATCCACTCCATGTAATGTTGATGGCTCGTAAAGAGCGGCACCTGCTCCGGGGTCTTGGGGAAAAGTCCCCATCGACTGGAATGATAACCCGTGGGGGCTCCATCTAAAAAAGGTGAAGAAGCACTCAAAGCCAAGACTATGGGAGCTTCCAGGCGTAACAAACGACAGGCTTTGATCACCAGTTCAGGGTCAGGGATGCCCAGATTGATATGGATGCTGGCCGTAACTACTTTAGTCCCGTAGGCTTTTTCAATACGGTCATGATAAAGATTTTGGGGATCAGAGCGATGAAACTGGAGAGATTCTCCCTGAAGCGGCAGCGTACTCCCAGGAATAATCGTGTAGTGGCCGAAATCTTCGAGCACTTGGCGCAATTGTCTGCGGGGCTTTAAGAGGGCACAAAGCAGTTCCTGATAATCAAACAGGGGCGGAGTCACATACTCGACATTGCGACTGTCGGGCTCCTTCATGAAATGAGGTAATAGACCTTGGACTTTGTCTGAGAGTCCTACTACATGGCCATTAGGAAAACCAGTGAACAGTTCGACCTCAAAACCTTTGCGTAGTGACACGGAGCATCCTCGGCTTGCCTATTTATTCTAGAAGTTCTACAACCTGAAAACATGATCTTTCTCAAAAAGATCCGCTATTAAGCTGGATATAGGCTTTTAACCACCGAAAAAAGCAGGGAACGCCAACTTAAAGGCTGCAGTGAGCAATAGATTAAACAAGGCAACAGGGAGCAAAAATTTCCAGCCCAGGTCAAGGAGTTGGTCGATTCTGACGCGGGGCAGGGTCCAGCGGGCCAAGATGGCGAGGAAGACAAAAAATGTTGCCTTCGCAATGGTCATTACAATTCCGAGAAGAGCAGAAAAGACTTGAAAAGCTGGATCGAGGGGGTCAATGCTCAGAAGATTAGCTACTGTACCCATGGGGACCAAGAAAGACCAGCCACCCAAAAAGAGAACCGAAGCGACAAGTGATCCCAAAACGAGGTTGGCATACTCTGCCAGATAGAACAGCGCAAACTTCATCCCGGAATACTCGGTATGATGTCCCTGGACGAGTTCGGATTCTGCTTCCGGAAGGTCAAAGGGAGCCCGCTCCGTTTCGGCCAAAGCTGAAATCAGGAAAACGATAAAACCGATTTGGCCGATTACAGGTTTAAAAATGTTCCAGGAGAGGATGCCGTGGGTGCTTTGCATGTTCACAATGTCCACAGTGGATAGGGAATTGCTCATCATCACAATGGACAAAATGGAAAGCGCCAAGGGTAACTCATAACTAATGCCTTGGGCTGCAGCTCTCAGCCCTCCCAAAAGAGCATATTTATTGTTGGAAGCATAGCCAGCCATCAGCGCTCCGATGGGAGCGACACTGGAAATAGCAACGAAGAAAAAGATGCCAATCGCCAGGTCCGAGATGACTAGACCTTGCCCGAAGGGAATCACCAGGTAGGCGAAGAAAACCGGAATAATGATGATGGTAGGACCGATGGTGAAGAGCCAAGGGTCCCCCTTGCGGGGAATGATGTCTTCTTTGACGAGGAGTTTAGCACCATCGGCTACCCCCTGCATGAATCCATTCAGCCCGGCCACTGTGGGTCCCAAACGTTGCTGCATGTAGGCAGACCATTTGCGCTCTGCCCATACCGAAAGCAAAACAGCAACGGAAGCGCTGAGAATAACCACCAACATGGGGATGGGCATCCAGAGCACTCTCGCTACATCGGCAGGAATTCCAAATCCTGCTACCGCTTCTGCAAAACTATTCCCTAAGTCAATTGGCTCGTTCATGGGTAAAAATATCTAGTCCTCTCCAGTCTATTACAGGCTTTGCCTAATAATAAGGTCCGTGGTTCAACAGTCCCGTGGTTCAGCAGTCCCATAGGTAGGGTGCTACCATAGACGGTGAATTTAAAGACACCTAGGTATTGCCTGTGACCAATGAAGACTTGTTGCGTCAGGGAGACCCCCTCGTATTTAACTGGATAGAACGAGAGTTAATTCGTCAGCGTACCCACTTGGAGCTGATAGCCAGTGAAAACTTCACTTCCCCTCAGGTGATGGCTGCCCAGGGGTCTGTGCTTACCAATAAGTACGCAGAGGGCTTACCTGGTAAACGCTATTACGGCGGTTGTGAATTTGTCGATGAAATTGAAACCATTGCTATCGAGCGGGCTAAAGAATTGTTTGGCTGTGCGATGGCCAATGTCCAGCCTCACTCTGGCGCTCAAGCGAATGCTGCTGTATTTCTGACTTTGCTGAAGCCAGGCGATACGATTCTGGGTATGGACCTTTCCCATGGAGGACACCTCACCCATGGCTCTCCCGTAAACTTTTCCGGGCTCTATTTCCGGGCTATTCACTATGGAGTAGACAAAGAAACCCAACGCATTGACTTTGATTTGGTTCGCAAATTAGCGATTGAAGAACGGCCCAAATTGATTATTTGCGGCTATTCCGCTTATTCCCGCCTGATTGACTTCGAACGGTTCCGCGCTATTGCGGATGAAGTGGGGGCCTACTTGATGGCCGATATTGCCCACATTGCCGGTTTAGTAGCCACAGGTCATCATCCCAGCCCGATTCCCCACTGTCATGTGGTTACGACCACGACGCACAAGACCTTGAGAGGACCTCGAGGTGGTTTGATTCTCACCAATGATGAGGAGCTCGGAAAGCAATTTAATAAAGCCGTGTTTCCTGGGACCCAGGGAGGGCCGCTGGAGCATGTGATTGCGGGCAAGGCGGTAGCTTTTGGTGAAGCCTTGAAGCCAGAATTTAGAGCCTACTGCGGCAATATTATCGCTAATAGTAAAGCCCTAGCCGACCGTTTGGTGGAGCGTAGCTGTAATCTGGTATCGGGTGGCACGGATAACCACTTGATGTCTGTGGACCTCCGCAACAAGGGTTTGACGGGTAAAGAAGCAGAAGCTCTACTCGGTCAAGCCAATATTACGGTGAATAAAAACACGATTCCCTTTGACACAGAATCTCCTTTTGTGACTTCGGGGATTCGTTTAGGGACTCCTGCCATGACGACCCGTGGATTAGGGAACGCGGAATTTGAACAGATCGGCGACATTATTGCTGATTTGCTGCAGTCTCCTGAGGACGATACCGTCATCCGCAACTGTAAAGAACAGGTACTCACGCTTTGTGAACGATTCCCCCTCTATCCTCATTTGCAATATGCTGAACCCGCTCCAGTGTAGGCGCTTATGAATCCACTCATCCCGAGCTTGGTAGCCACACTTATGGCTGCAGTTATTGTCCTTTGGACAACGCCTACAGTTAAGGCTGCGGCCCTAACGGCCGGTGTAGTGGATAAGCCAGATCCCCGCAAGATCCACAAAACTCCCATGGTCAGGTTGGGCGGAGTTTCTATTTTTGCTGGAGTTGTTATTGCCTTGTTATTGGTTTGGAGTTTGGGATGGTTTGGGACCCTACCGCACACGGAAGAACTAAGAATATGGGGGGTCACTATTGGGGGAGTTCTTTTCTTCTTTCTGGGACTCGCGGATGATCTGCTAACCCTCCCACCCTTACCGCGCTTAGCGGCTCAGTTTCTGATTGCCGGTGGAGCTTGGGCCGTGGGAGTCCAAATACAAGCGATCACGTTTCCTGGGATTGGGGTCGTGCAATTGGGGTTTTGGAGTTTGCCCATTACGCTGATTTGGCTCTGTGGGGTCACTAATGCCATCAACTTTATTGACGGTTTGGATGGTCTTGCGGCTGGAGTTTCTGGGATCGCAGCGGCTATTACGTTCTCGGTGGCAGCCCTCACTCAACAATGGGCGGCGGCGCTAATTGCAGCTGCTATTGTTGGCGCCACTCTTGGATTCTTACGCTACAATTTCAACCCCGCTCAGATATTCATGGGGGATGGAGGAGCTTACTTCTTGGGGTTCCTCCTGGCCGGGCTTTCTGTGATTGGGGTTGTCAAAGTTGTAACGACGGTCGCTATCGTCCTGCCATTCTTGATTTTGGCAGTGCCCATTATGGACACTACTTCTGTGATTATTCAGCGGTTGAGTAAAGGACAGTCTCCCTTCAAGCCAGACCGACTGCATCTTCATCACAAGCTTCTCGATGCTGGGTTGTCCCAGCGCTTTGCGACCCTCTGGATTTACGCCTTAACATTCTGGGCCGGAACAGTCGCTTTAGCCCTCTCTGGCATGCAAGCCGGTCTTACTTATACAGCGGGAGGCACGCTGCTCTTTGCCTATATGAGCTGGCTGGCTTGGCGCAGAGCTCAGGAACGGAAAGAACTCTCTGATCCTAAAGACCATCTTTAGAAGCCTTGGCGGTTGCTGCTGTGCTGACGAAATCGGCTTTATATTGATAAATAGGTAAATATGTTTTTGGGGAATCCCATGGTTGATTTCGAAAAGCTCATTCAACAAGAAAAAGAAGAAGCCAAGAAAGCATGCGAAGAAAACGGTCCTGACTCCGCTGCCTGTGCAGTTGGTTGGGACAACGTAGAAGAATTACAAGCAGCTCGTGCCCATGCGGCTAAAGCCACCAAGCCTAGCACTCTAGAGCAATACTGCGATGCTAATCCTGATGCTCTGGAATGCCGAGTCTACGACGACTAAGTCTGAACATTCTTGCTTCTGCTTCTCAAAAGTGCCTGTTTCTGAAGATAGGCACTTTTTCGTTCGGGCCTACATAGGCCATAAAGCCAGAAGAGAGAGCCAACAGCTGGCTCTCTCTAGGGACGATGCATCATCTGTTCAACAGTGAGGAATAATATGTTTCTATCGGGCTGTTGGCCACCCGCTGCCCTATTCCGATCCCTGCTGTGGCTTCATCTTAGTCACAGGTAAAATTCTGGCACGGAATGCACAAGGTTCTTAATAGAGTGCTGAGGTGATGACGGACAAAACGCTGCGCATTAAATACCAATGGCCCGGTCTATAGTCATCTGCAGTGCCAAGCGCTATGCCCTAGGGTAATACCTGCCGCAGGGCTTCCAATAGTTCATCTACGCTTTCTTTGCGACTGTTAAAGCCCATCAGTCCAATGCGCCATACCCGACCGGAGAGTTCGCCCAGACCGCCGCCAATTTCAATGTTGAAGTCACGTAGCAACTGTTGGGAAATGGCTTTACCATCCACAACTTCTGGGATGCGAACCGTGGTTAGGGTCGGTAGTCGGAATTCTTGTTCCACATGCAAGGTCAGCCCTAAATCCTCTAGCCCTGCCCAGAGATACTCTACGTTATCTTGATGACGCTGCCAGCAATGGTCTAGTCCTTCTTCGGCAACCAAGCGCAGGGCTTCTCGGAGTCCATAGTAGAGGTTGATAGGCGCAGTGTGGTGATAGGTGCGCTCGCGGCCCCAGTACTTACTCAGCAACGACATATCAAGATACCAATTGGCAACTTTTGTGCGGCGCTTCTGCAATTTCTCCATAGCCCGAGGCCCCATTGTAAAAGGTGAAGCTCCAGGTGCGCAGCCCAAGCCTTTTTGACTACAGCTATAGGCCAAATCCACGCCCCAATCATCCAGAAACAAGGGGACACCCCCTAAACTCGTAACGGTATCCAAGAGTAGCAGGCAGTCGTATTCCCGACACAAGTCCCGCACCCCTTCTAAGGGTTGTCGGGCGCCTGTAGAGGTTTCTGCATGGACTAGAGCCAGGATGCTGGGGCGATGGGTTTCAAAGGCCGTGCGGAGTTCATTCAGAGAGAAGACTTGTCCCCAGGGCTTCGTAATTGTTCGCACGTCTGCCCCATAGCGTCCTGCCATATCAACCAGACGATTTCCGAAGTATCCCGCCACCCCGACTAAGATCACGTCACCGGGCTCTGTGACATTAGCAATCGTAGCTTCCATCGCTGCCGTTCCTGTACCGCTTACGGCAATCGTCAGGGAGTTTTCTGTCTGCCAGACATAACGCAGTAAGGACTGAATTTCGTCCATCAAGGCCAGAAAAGCTGGGTCCAGATGTCCCACCAGGGGAGTATTCATAGCTTGAAGGACCGCAGGATGGACATTGGAAGGTCCCGGTCCCATCAAGAGCCGGGTGGGTATTTCTAAGGGTGCAAGCTTTAGCCGCTGTTGGTTATTGATAGAGCGTGTTTGCGTCATTATTTTTTTACCACGATACAAAGATGCTAAGGGCGGATTGCCTGCAAGCAAAACGAATGAAAGAATTTGAAACCGAGTCCGCTATAATCTGACTAGACTAGTCAGGTTGTGGCTATGAGAGAACGCAAAAAAACGCTGAAAGCATCTGCATTGAAAGGGTCTGGTCTTGCCAAGCGTTATCACAGTTGGAAGCTGGAGGACGCGAAAGCGAAATTTAGTGAGTTGGTACGTCAGGCCCGAACGGGAGGGCCACAACTGGTCACGGTTCATGGTCAGGAAGCGGTGGTCGTGATTTCAGTAGAAGAGTTTGCCCAAATTTCACCTGCCCAAGAGTCTTTGAGCTTACATGAGTTTTTGTCTCAATCCCCGCTAAGTGACTTGGATTTTGAACATGAGCCTTTATTGAGTCCTGTTCGGGATGTGGAGTTGTGAAAGGTTGGCTGCTCGATACCAATGTGATATCCGAGTTGCGTAAGCTTCGATGTCATATAGGCGTGAAAACTTGGGCGGATAAACAGTCGCCAATATCCATGTATCTGAGTACCGTGACCATGGCCGAAATCCGCTTTGGCATTGAGCAACTGCCGGATGAAACGCGTCGGAGTACTTTGTCTTCTTGGTTAGATAGCGAGTTGCGTCCTTGGTTTGCTGGACGTATCCTCGCGGTGGATGAAGAAGTAATTCTTGAATGGTGCCGAATGGTAGCCCGTGGTCGATCAGTCAGACATACATTTAGTCAACCAGATCTTTTCATCGCCGCGACAGCATCCGTCCATAACCTCTGTGTAGTAACTCGTAACGTCAAAGACTTTCAGGTTGCTGGGGCATCTGTGGTTGATCCCTGGAACCATTCTCCATAGCAGGGGCCAGAGGATCACTATACTTCTAATTTCTCTCGGATAACGGCATCCTTATCTCTAAAGCCAACGATTACGGCCGTTCCATCTTTAACGAAAAGGGGTCGTTTGAGGAGCATCGCATCCTTGGTGAAGGCTTCTATCCATCGTTGCTCTGTCCAATCATTCTTCTCTTCGCCTAATGCTCGGTAAGATTGACCTGAGGTATTTCGCATGGACTTGGCCCCCAGAGAACCTACCCAGTTTTCAATCATTGTCTTGGTTGGTGGATTCTGCTTTGTATTAACAAACTCATAGGCAACCCCGTTATCTTCAAGCCACGTAAAGGCTTTTTTACAGGTTCCGCAGCTCGGTATTCCATAAACCTGAATAGACATAAGGCTAGACCAATCCCGCAAGTATATTGACACTAAGTGCCAGTATCACCGTATTAAAGGCAAAAGACAAAATGCCGTGGATGAGGGCAAGGCGACGCATAGAGGGGGAAGTTATCTGCACATCGGATACCTGAGAGGTCATCCCGATGACGAAAGAGAAATAGGCAAAATCCAAATAATCAGGAGGATCTTTACCGGGGAAATCCAATCCTCCGGCTTCGTCTGGATCTGCCGTCACCTTCAGGAGGCCAGCCCGATAGTAGCGATGTGCATAGTGCAGGGTAAACATCGTATGGGCTAAAAGCCAGGAACAGATAATAGCAACAATAGAAACGATTAGGTGAACCACAATGCCCACTTTGGGCACACCATGAGTATTGAGCCCCACAGCCCCAAGACTGGCTATGTCTGCGATGAGAACTAAAGTTAAGATAGCGGCTCCACTCTGGTCTTGTTCCGTAGCACTTTGATTCGTCTGTTCTGGGCTAGCTGTGCTGATAATGGCCCAAGTCAAAGCCAAAAAGCAGATAGTACCCAAATCCCAAGCGACGACTAGGCGCGTTTGTAGATGGATCCACCCTGGTTGAGCAAAGAAAGCGGCTAGAGCAATTCCAATCGAAAATAAGAGCCTTTGGTGGGCCTCAAGACTCCTAAGCAAGACAGGCAAGGATTTCACAGGTTAATCCAATACCCCTAGATTGTAGCTATTCTGAATGAACAGAAGCTTAGCGGGCAGCTTCCACAAACTGTTTGATGATCGGGGGGAAGAAAGCCTGGATCGCTTCGTCCCGTCCGGCCAGAGACTCATAGAAGAAAAAAGACATCCCTGAAAATCCGCGCTGACGAACAGCCCAGACTTGTTTTTGAACTACGTCTACGGAAATTGGATTATTTTTCAGGCCCTGTAAGATGCCGATTCCGACCGGAATATGGCTACGGGCATCTATCACTTCAGGGCGCTCCAGTTCTGTGACGAAGGTTTTGATATCGCCACGGTACACCTGAAGGACTAGTTCATTGACAAGCCCTCTGCGTTCCCAATTGCGCCAGTCTTGAAGAGAATCCCGATAGGCAATGGGATAAGGATTGGGAGCAATGGAGATACCAAGATCTTGTTTGCGCGCTTTAACGGCATTAAAAATCCGGATCACTAAGTCTGTCAGCTTATTTGCCCGCCAGCGCATCCATTTAGGATCACGAGGATTGTTTGGGGGATATTTCCCTTGATTTTCTTTCCAATAGAGCTGGGTCGTATAATTGTCATAGCCCAAGTCAAAAGGCAAGCCAAAGTGGTCATCCAGCTGAATGCCATCAATGTTGTACTTGGCGACGGTTTCACTGATCGTATCAATGAGGAGTTGCTGTACTTCTGGTTGTAAGGGATTGAGCCAAAGGCGCTGATGTTTTCCCTCCATGACAATCCGAGTACCATCGCGACGCTCCGTAAACCAATTAGGGTGACGACGGACGAGTTCAGATTCTAAGGGAACCATAAAGCCAGATTCAAACCAGGGGATGACCCTTAATCCTCGAGCATGACCCTGAGCGACCGTTTCTGCCAACATGTCGCGCCCCTGTAATCCTGGTTCAGGATGGACCGCACGACCAATGACACGCTCAGCGGCAGCACTGGGGTACAGCGTATATCCTCCGTTCCAAACCGTAGGATATACCGTGTTGAAGTTCAGCCGGGTAAGACGTTCTAGCGCGTTCGTAAGATTCTGCTGGGTAAATAGGACATCACTGTCCACATTGGTTAGCCAGACGCCACGCATCTCGATATTTGCTGTGACCGCAGTGGTCTGGGCTTGGGCAGGGAGGTAGCCCAAAAACAGCAAGAGACCTACAAACGCAACAAAACCACTCCTCATCACACGTACAAAGGACATCGCATTTGAAATCTAGACCAACAGCACTATAGCGTCTACAGCAGCTTGTCGTCTCCCTTGATTTCTCTACAGAGACCAAAGCACAGAAAATCCAAACCTCAAAAAAAGGAGATTAGCCTTAAAAATCCGCAAATTTAGGCTTTAGAGCGTTTCTCTGGACAGGATATATTTTATGTCCTCCCTCATAACAATTCTGGTCTATGGCGTGATTGCTTTCAGCGTTTCCCGTGCTGCAGCAATCGTCCGCTCGATATCTTCATCGGTATGCGCGAGTGAAGTGAAACCGGCCTCAAATTGGGAGGGAGCCAGATAGATACCCCGCTCCAACATGCCCCGGTGGAAGCGACTGAACTTCTTCAGGTCTGAAGTCTTGGCATCTTCGTAGGATTTCACAGGTTTATCGGTAAAAAATAGCCCGAACATGCCGCTGACTTGCGTGCCCATCGCTGCATGACCGTTATCCTGGGCCGCAGCGAGCAAACCCTGACAAAGTTTTGCGGTGATTCGGTCTAGGTACTCATAGGAGCCTGGACGCTGAAGCAGTTCTAGGGTTTTAATCCCTGCAGCCATAGCGAGGGGATTCCCGGAGAGGGTTCCTGCTTGATACATCGGACCGGCTGGCGCAACCATATTCATGATTTCTTTGCGGCCCCCATAGGCTCCTACAGGCAAGCCGCCACCGATCACTTTACCTAAACAGGTCAGGTCAGGTGTCACCCCAAAACGTTTTTGAACGCCCCCATAGGAGATACGGAAGCCTGTCATCACTTCATCGAAGATCAAGAGGGCACCATATTTTTGCGTCAGCACTTTTAGCCCTTCCAAAAATCCTGGTTCGGGAACAATCATGCCTGCATTCCCGACAATCGGCTCCAGCATGACGGCGGCGACCTGGTCAGGATGATCCTTCAATAGGGCTTCTACCGCATCCAAATCGTTGTAGGGTGCCGTCAACGTATTGGCAGTAGAGGACTTAGGCACGCCAGGAGAATCTGGAAGACCCAGCGTCGCCACCCCAGACCCTGCTTGCACCAAGAACATATCGCCATGACCGTGGTAGCAACCGCTGAACTTAATCAAAATGTCTCGCCCAGTGAAGGCCCGCGCCAGACGCAGTACAGATAAGCAGGCTTCAGTTCCTGAATTGACAAAGCGCACCATTTCAATCGAAGGAACCGCATCAATCACCATCTGGGCAAGGATGCTTTCGGGAACAGAAGGAGCCCCAAAACTCGTGCCTTTCAGCATCGCGGCTTGGAGAGAATCCAAGACTTCGGGATGCGCATGACCGACAATCGCAGGTCCCCAACTGCCGATGTAATCAATGTATTGGTTGCCATCCACGTCCCACATATAAGCGCCTTGAGCCCGTTCGATAAATACAGGTTCTGAGCCTACCGATTTAAAGGCGCGCACCGGAGAATTTACGCCACCGGGCATCAATTCCTTGGCTTGTTGAAAAAGTTCTTGAGAACGGGTTGTTTTAAAGGTACTAGTAACCACGGGACTTTCCTTTTGCTCTTATTGCTAGAGGGGGAGGGCATAGAGGATGCAACTCAAGGCATATTATAGGCCGCATCAGATGAAGGTTCAGGAAAAGATGGATACTAGGGGGAACCGGCCTGATGATAAACATGGAGAGTTCTGGATGAGCTTAACGCTATATTTTCTACGGCATGGTGAAACCCCCTATAGTCAGACTGGTGGCTATTGTGGGGAACTAGACCCTGACTTAACTCCTGAAGGTATGCAGATGGCTCAAGCTTTTGCCAATGCCTACCAGAACACCCCCTGGACAGCTATTTATGCTAGTCCGATGAAACGCACCATTGCCACGGCCAAGCCCTTAGGAGATTCGGTGGGTCTGGAAATCCAGCTACGGGATGGACTCAAAGAAATTCGCTACGGCCAGTGGGAAGGAAAGACTACGCAGTTCGTAAAGCAAAATTATATGGAGGATTATGTCCGTTGGATGACAGAACCAGCCTGGAATGCGCCAACAGGGGGAGAAACCGCTGTGGAAATTGCCAGTCGTGCCTCACTGGTGGTCGCTGAGATTCAGGAAAAATATTCCACAGGAAATATCCTCATAGTCTCCCACAAAGCAACGATCCGCATTATTCTCTGTTCTCTTCTTGGTATTGATCTAGGGCGTTATCGGGACCGCATCAATGCCTTGGCCGGTTCGGTCAGCATCATTAAGTTTGAAGTCTATGGCCCGTGCCTTGAAATACTGGGAGACCGCTCTTATATGGGGGCAGACTTGCGGTCCCGGTCCGGAACTTAATTTGTAGTGGGTGAATTTGTTCGTTAGATTAATGGAAGTTTAAACGTATAAAAGCTTCAGGAGAACCTTCTATGGAAGTTTCCCGACCGAATGCCAGAGAGCTAACCCCAGAAGAATTGCAAGAACTCGAAAGATTCAAAAGAATGATTGAGCATGCGGTGGCCGATGGCAAAATTTCCAAGCAAGATATTCAAGACCTCCAAAATGCAGAACTTTCCCATGGAAAGCATAATTCTGAGCTGCTCTATCATGAACTGGAGTTGTACAGGACCCTCGTTACCGAAAAACTGCGGACAGGAAGCCTTGAGTACGACTATTGATGTATCTGGCTCAAACAGACCTTTAGCCTTTAGTTAAACGATAAGCGGCTTTGTCCCCTTTCTTCAGAAGGAATTCTTCACTTTAGGCTGGCCGCATTTCTGCAAGAGCCTTCTGCGTACGGCTTCTCAATTTGTGTTGTTTTGAATACAAAAAAAGAACAACAAAAAAAGAACATTAGATTAAAGCTTTTGGAGGATAGGCAGTCCGCTGCAGATCTCCAGATAACATGAGCTTCAAGCGTCCCGTCCACCCGCAGGAAATCATCATGCAAACCATACCCGATCCAAAATCCGAATCTTTAACTATAAAAGTAGAAGATGACCGTACGGGTTTGAGTACTGACACTATTAAACGAGCTATCCTCGATAACCTTTTTTATGTCCAGGGCAAATTCCCAACCATCGCCACCACCCATGATTACTACATGGCCTTGGCCTATACCGTACGTGACCGGTTGCTTCAACACTGGATTAACACAGCGGTTGCTTACACAAAAGACGGCTCACGAACCGTGGCCTATCTCTCCGCAGAATTTTTGATGGGACCCCATCTGGGCAATAACCTCATTAACCTGGGGCTCTATGACCAAGTAAAAGAGGCAGTCCAAGAACTAGGCTTGGATTTTGATGAATTGCTGGACTTAGAGGAAGAACCTGGACTTGGGAATGGGGGTCTCGGTCGTTTGGCGGCCTGTTACCTCGACTCTATGGCAACCTTGGAAATTCCCTCCCTTGGCTATGGCATTCGCTACGAATTTGGCATTTTCAAACAAGATATCCGCGATGGCTGGCAAGTCGAAGTCACGGACAAATGGTTGCGTTATGGCAATCCCTGGGAAATTGCCCGTCCTGAATGGTCTGTGGAGGTGAAACTAGGCGGCCATACCGAAGGATATACCGATGAACATGAGCGCTACCGAGTGCGCTGGGTTCCCTATCAAGTTGTGATGGGGATTCCCCATGACACGCCAATTCTGGGTTACAAGGTCAACACTGCCAATACCCTGAGACTCTGGAAAGCAGAGGCTGCAGAATCCTTTGATTTTGCTGCTTTTAACTCAGGTGATTATCTGGGTGCTGTTCAGGAAAAGATGGTTTCAGAAAATCTTTCCAAGGTGCTCTATCCCAATGACGATTCTTCCCAAGGCAAACGCTTACGGTTAGCCCAGCAGATTTTCTTCGTATCCTGTTCTTTGCAAGACATGATTCGGATCATGTCCCGCCAAAAACTATCTCTGGAGAGATTCCATGAGAAGTTTGTCATTCAGTTGAACGATACCCACCCCGCCATTGCCGTCGCTGAGCTAATGCGTCTTTTGATCGACGAGCATGGACTGACCTGGGATACAGCCTGGAATATCACCACCCAAACCTTCGCCTACACCAACCACACCCTCCTACCAGAAGCGTTGGAACGTTGGCCTATCAGTCTGTTTGGTGAACTGCTGCCTAGACACTTGGAAATCATTTACGAAATCAACAGCCGTTTTCTTGATGATGTCCGGATGAAGTTCCCTGAAGATGATGGACGCATTGAACGGATGTCCATCATTGATGAACATGGAGAACGCTATGTGCGTATGGCTCATCTGGCCTGCGTAGGGAGTAAGGCGATCAATGGAGTGGCTGCCCTGCACAGTGAATTGATGAAACAGGATGTTCTGCGCGACTTCTACGAGATGTATCCTGCAAAATTCAGCAATAAGACCAACGGTGTAACCCCCCGTCGCTTTATGGTCTTGGGCAATCCCAGACTGACGAAACTGATCACCAGCAAGATTGGCGATAGATGGATTAAACATCTGGATGAACTCAAGAAACTAGAAGCCTTTGTCGATGACCCGGAATTCTGCCGCGAATTCAAAGAAATTAAGCATGCCATCAAAACAGACCTCGCCACCTACATTCAGAAAAACTATGGCTTGGAATTAGACCCCAACTCCCTCTTTGATATGCAATCTAAGCGGATTCACGAATATAAGCGTCAGCATTTGAATGCGCTCCACATCATCACGCTCTATAACCGGATCAAAGCCAATCCCGATATTGAAATCACCCCACGCACCTTCCTCTTTGGTGGAAAAGCCGCTCCTGGCTATCACATGGCGAAGTTGATCATCAAGCTGATCACCTCTATCGGCGACGTGGTGAACCGAGACCCCGATGTGCGTGGAAGGCTCAAAGTATTGTTCCTGAAAAACTACAGCGTCAAGTTTGCCCAATGGGTTTATCCTGCGGCTGACCTCTCCGAACAAATCTCTACGGCAGGCAAGGAAGCCTCTGGCACAGGCAACATGAAGTTTGCCATGAACGGAGCACTTACGATTGGGACCCTCGACGGTGCCAACGTTGAAATTCGGGAAGAGGTCGGCGCCGAAAACTTCTTCCTATTCGGTCTCACGGAGGAAGAAGTCGTCGCCAAGAAAAGGCAAGGATACAACCCTCGAGACTACTACGAAAATAATGCTGAGTTGAAGCGCGTGATTGACCGTATTGCCTCTGGATTCTTCTCCCACGGCGACACCGAGCTATTCGCACCTTTGGTAGCTCACTTGCTGCATCATGATACCTACATGCTATTGGCGGATTATCAGTCCTATATAGAGTGCCAAGATCGGGTAAGCCAAGCCTACAAAGACCAAGAACACTGGAACCGAATGGCGATTCTCAATGTGGCTCGTATGGGCAAGTTCTCTTCAGACCGTTCTATTCGTGATTACTGCGAAGACTTCTGGAACGTAAAACCGGTCAAGATTACGTTTGAAGACTATATCTGGGAATCAGGAGTGAAAAAATAGCCGTAGATTAAGGAATTACTGCCTTCCGAATCCTACAAAAGCACTCCAATTATGGAGAGACCTGATATGTCGGGTCTCTCCGGGTACCTCTCCCCGAAAAAGACCCTATGAGCTTATTCCAGGTGGATCGACTACACTCCAAATAGAGGGGTGTTGTGCTTTTTGCCACGTAGCTCTGGAGGGCGGATCCTATGCCCGTTGAAACCGACAACAAACCAACCAAAGATCTCAAACCTAAGGAGTTTGGAAGCAGTTTACTCCTTCTTTTGGGGGCTCTACTTATTCTGAACTTTACGATTATTCCTAGTCTGCTTCCTCATCCACAACAGGTCGAATCTTCCTATAGCGATTTTGTCTCCAAAGTGCAGGCTGGAGAAGTAGACCGTGCCCTGATCGCTCCTGACCGCATCCAGTATGTGCTCAAATCCGACTTGAAAGTAGAGCCTGGAACACCAACAGCAGCAGGAAAGAAGATCGAGTCTTACAAACGGATATACACCACTGCTCCGGTAGCCATAGATCTCGATTTGCCGAAGATTTTGCGAGAAAATAAGGTCGAATTCTCGGCGCCTCCTCCCAGTAATGACGCCTGGCTCTCCACCCTCATCGGTTGGGTCGCCCCTCCCCTGATTTTCTTTGGCATCTGGTTTTGGCTGATGAGCCGTACGCAGGCAGGGGGCCCGGCAGCCCTAACCGTCGGCAAGAGCAAAGCCCGCATTTATTCTGAAGGTAGTACGGGAGTCACCTTTGCCAATGTGGCAGGAGTTGATGAAGCGAAGGCAGAACTCCAAGAAATTATTGATTTTCTAAAAAATGCAGGCAAATACACTCGTCTTGGGGCCAAAATCCCGAAAGGAGTCCTGCTCGTGGGACCCCCAGGCACTGGGAAAACCCTCTTGGCTAAAGCGGTTGCCGGGGAAGCGGGCGTACCTTTTTTCAGTATTTCCGGCTCGGAATTTATCGAACTTTTTGTAGGTATCGGTGCCGCAAGAGTGCGGGATCTTTTTGAGCAAGCCAAGCAACAAGCCCCCTGCATTGTATTTATCGATGAATTGGATGCCCTCGGTAAGTCTCGGGGTGGGGCTGGTCCTTTTATGGGCGGTAATGATGAACGGGAGCAAACCCTTAACCAGCTCCTCGCTGAGATGGATGGTTTCGACACCAATGTAGGCGTCATTCTGCTAGCGGCCACCAACCGTCCGGAAGTGCTGGACCCCGCCCTGAGACGCCCTGGTCGATTTGACCGTCTGGTTGTAGTAGACCGTCCTGACAAAATTGGCCGCGAAGCCATTCTTAAAGTCCATGCAGCCAAGGTTAAGCTAGCGCCCGATGTAGACCTGGGGACGATTGCGGTTCGCACTCCAGGATTTGCGGGTGCAGACTTAGCTAACTTGGTGAATGAAGCAGCCCTTTTAGCCGCTCGCCGGAATGCTGATACGGTAATGACCGCCGACTTTAATGAAGCGATTGAGCGGGTGATTGGGGGGCTTGAGAAAAAATCTCGTATCCTCAACGAGATTGAGAAAAAGACGGTAGCCTATCACGAAGTTGGACATGCTCTGGTGGCGGCTATCATGCCTGGAGCAGGCAAAGTAGAAAAGATCTCGATTGTGCCACGCGGCATTGGGGCACTAGGGTATACTCTTCAGCTACCGGAAGAAGACCGTTTTTTGATGGTGGAGGACGAAATTCGGGGCCGGATTGCTACGCTTCTGGGAGGCCGCTCCTCCGAGGAAATTATCTTTGGAAAGGTATCTACGGGAGCCAGTGACGATATCCAGAAAGCTACGGATTTGGCCGAACGGACCGTCACGATCTATGGCATGAGTCATGATCTGGGACCGATAGCCTATGAAAAGACGCAACAGCAGTTTATAGAGGGTTATCCCAATCCCCGTCGCTCGGTCGGGCCTAAACTTGCCGAAGAAATTGATCGTGAGGTGAAAGAGACGATAGATAAAGCCCACCAGATGGCCCTCCTCATCTTAAAGACCAATCAGAAGCTACTGGAAGAAACAGCCCAATTATTGCTCCAAAAAGAGGTTTTGGAAGGCCCAGAGTTGCGTAAACAACTCAACCAAGTGGTTATTCCAGAACAGATGGACCTTTGGTTACAGACGGGGGAACTATCCGTAGACATGGAATTGCTACATACCGTGCTGGCTTAACCCCTACCCTTCTGTGTCCCCCTTCAAGGGCAGGGCTGATTCATTCCCTTAAAACGTTAAGACGACTGATTGTCCTGACAATCCCGCGCTCTACGAGGTCAGAATCTTCTCAATGCGGCGATCCGGGATAAGCCACATAACCGCAACCAGAGCATATAAAGTACAGGCGAACCACGAGTTCATAAAAGAAACCAAAATAGCTACGGCATAAATCACCACCGATATCTTGCCCTTAAAATCTCGACCAACTGCGATCGCCAAAGTGGAATCCTCCCCGTGGTGAGCAATAAGGGTGCTCGTAAGAATGAAGTAAGCAGTTGCAGCGAGGAACAGAACCGCGCCATAAAGGGCAACGGGCAAGGCGTCAAAGTGGTTCTCGCCCATCCAGCCAGTGACAAAAGGAATGAGGGATAACCAGAACAGCAGATGCAGATTAGCCCACAGAACACTTCCGTTAACCTGCCGCACCGCCTGTAATAAATGATGGTGGTTGTTCCAGTAGATCCCGAGATAAATAAAACTAAGTACGTAGCTCAAAAAAACTGGGATGAGCGGACGTAGCGCAGCTATATTCGCTTCGTGGGGCACCTTCAATTCCAGCACCATAATCGTAATGATGATGGCAATTACCCCATCACTGAATGCTTCTAATCTTCCTTTCCCCATGGGTGTAGGTACTCCTGTATTTAAGGGAATGTGATTTTCAGGAAATTGTTTTCAAGATAGCTCTATTAGGTAGGGGTTTGGCATGCCAAACCCCTACGGAGAGGAGCAGCATGCCAGGAAAATAAATCACTTCTGTACAGTAAACCATTTGTCATAGAGCCTTTGATAGGTCCCATTTTCTTTGAGGGTCAACAAGGCTTTATTCACCAGTTCACGATATGGGCTATTGGTCGGGAAAACAATACCGTAGCTCTCTTCTCGAAAAACCGGACCCACCACCTGCGCCTTCCCTCTTCCGCCCTGGGCAGAATAGTAGAGAAGAACAGGCGCATCAAAAACAACCGCATCCGCTCGCCCCTTTGAAAGAGCCTCATAGGCCTGTTCAATGCGGGGAAACTCCAGGGTTTGAATGTTCTGTTTCCGGAGGAAGACGGCTGATGTACTACTGGCAATAGTGGCAACACGCTTGCCGGGAAGGTCTTGTGGTCCTTGAATATTTCCTTGCAATTGCTGCACTGTAAGTGCCGTAGTTACGGTAGCGGTAAAGAAAGCGACAAAAATTATACTAGTAAACATCCAAACGATAGCAACTACCCGGCCCAGAACACTTCGTGGCATCGCATCCGCTTGTGCAGCCAGCGTGGAAGCAGCCCACCAGCACGCCTCGAAAATGCCAGGGAAATAGGACTTGCTCACAGGCATTCCTTCTTTTTTTCCTCGCTCAGAAAAATAGACCAGGTGAGCGGGTATTAGCACGATCAAGAAAAAAACCCCAACGAGTTGAAGCAGGGCTGGGGAAGCGATAACCATCCATAGACTGGGACTGTTACTAACAGAATTGCTAGGCACTAAAATCTGAAGTCCTGAATCAAAAATGGGCTGAGAGAAATCAAAATCCTGTTCTCGCTCCGAAGTAATCGAAATAGCAGAAATTCCCATCTCTGCTTCCCCCATTTTTGTAGCAGCAAGTAGATCTGCCACGGTACTTTTTACCGCGAATTCAGATTTAATATTGAGTTGTTCAGCGATACTGAGCCATAGATCGATGCTAAATCCAACTAACTTGCCCTCTTGCTCAAATACAAAAGGGGGGACGATTCGTGTAGCTACTTGTAGAGGCTCCGTCGGTTTTTGAGCCTGAACTGGTTGGATTATTACCCATAACATCAAAAATCCACATACTAAGCTCAAAATAAGCTTTAGCCTTTGGCTATTGTAAATTCGAAACTTCCAGGTATTCAGATCCATAAGTTGTGACGGATACTCTTTTTAGCAGCATACGCTCAAGTTAGTGCAAAAACAGTTAAGTCTGCAGACAACTAGGATACATAAGCCTTTAAAGCTTCAATTAAACGGATATTTTGTTCACGGGTCCGTATTGAAACTCGAAAGTAGGTATCTCCTAATAGATCAAAACTACCACAGTGACGAATAAAAATATGTGCTTTCTTTAATAGCTGTTCTTGTAGGGAATGGATAGATAAATCACTATGAACTAACAGGAAATTTACAGCACTCGGTAAGGGCATTAGCCCCTCAATATTTGTTATAGCGGTAGATAAAAAAGCTCGCTCTTCCTCAAGCCAAGATAATGTTTTGACGCGGAAATCATCCTTAGCTAGAACCAAGGTTCCCAGTCTTTGGGCTAGGGCATTGACCGTCCAGGGATCACGCCAAGCTTGCCATCGGGCCAAACGGTCAGGCTGAGCTATGGCATACCCTAAACGGATCCCAGCTAAGGAGTAAAACTTAGTCAAAGAACGCAATACAATTAAATTTGGATACTGGGCCACAAGCGGAATGAAACTTTCGGTTTCTTCAGTTTTATGGCCAGGAACAAAATCTAGAAATGCCTCATCCACGAGCACTAAATCGTAGTTGTCTAAAACAGATTCCAGTTGTTTCCGAGCGAATAATTTTCCGGATGGATTATGGGGATTATTGATAATAACCCCCATTCCCCCTGGTAAATCTGGCCAGTCAAAGGTGGGAATCGTCATCGGCTGACGGAGTATGGGGACTGCAAAGCTGTCTAACGCTCTTTCATAATCGGCAAAAGCAGGTTCAACAAGGGTAACAACCCCTCCCTGTCGGTTAAAATCACGGGCCATCCAGGTGAGTAGTTCTGCCGCCCCATTCCCCGGCAAAATCCAATCAGGTTCCACGCCGTGATGTTTTGCTAAAGCGTTGCGCAGTTCCCAGGCTTCCGGATCGGGATAGTCCGTCAGGAGCGCAGGTTCTCGATGTAGCAATTTTCCTACATCTACGGGAGGACCGAAGGGATTGATACTGGCAGAAAAATCCAAAATCTCTTCGGGGGCGCACCCTGCCCTGAGGCTAGCTTGGTACCGATTGCCACCGTGTCTTGAAATCATAAAAACCTGCGGACGAAAGGACTTGAACCTTCACGAGTTGCCCCACTGGAACCTAAATCCAGCGCGTCTACCATTCCGCCACGTCCGCTCAGACTCACTATTCTATGCCAAAAGGGTCCACCGCATATCCTACATTCGTAAGACATAAACCAACCGGAGGAGCGGCAAATTGAGTCGTTGCTCGGCTACGACTGCGCCAGCGCTGCTCAAATTCTGAGACGGTACAGGTTCCTCGGCCCACCTCCTGCACCAAGGTCCCCACCAAAAGCCGCATCATCCCGTAGAGGAAACCACTGGCTCGCACGCGAATCCGAATCAAATCCCCCTGCCGTTCACACCCAACCATCAGAACTTCCAGCTTAGAATCCAGTCGTTTACTCCCTGCTCTGCGAAAAGTTTCTAGTTCCTGTTTCCCCAGCAGGGTTTCCAGGGCCTCAGCCATTAAGCCTGCATCCAGGGGATGATGATAAAACCAAACTCGGTCCCGTAGAAAGAGGTCTGGGGTGGTGCTGTTGTGAATGGTGTAGCAATATTCGCGCCATATAGCATCAAAACGGCTGTGCCAATCGGGAGCCACCGCCGCTGCCGCCCGGACCATAATATCCGCAGGCAATCGGGTATTGAGCGGGCGAGGCCATCGATAGTCAGGGATCGGACTTTCGGTGTCGAAATGAACTACCTGGCCAGCGGCATGAACGCCTGCATCGGTCCTCCCCGCTCCATGAATGCGAGAAAAATGACCCGTCATCGATAAAATGGCACGCTCCAGCTCTTCTTGGACAGAACGAGCCTGTGCCTGATACTGAAAGCCATGGATATTGGTGCCCAAATATTGGACCTTAAGTGCGATGCGGGTAGGCATAACGTAGGAAGCACAGGCCAATCAGCATTCAGGAAATGAATGCACTCCAAAATTTATAACATCCTAGAACTTTTTAGTGATGCATAGCGGAGTAGCCTAGCGCTGCAACCCCGACGTGTAGGACGACAAATAAAGCTCGGAAAATCCAAGTGCCAAAAGGAATGGAATTTTCCAATTTGGGAAGGAAGGGAAGCGCAAAGAGCAACAGGAGAACACCGGACATCAGTGCCAAACCGATGATCTTGGCCGGAGCGGCGAGGACTACACCAAAGGCGGGAAGCATATACCACTCAGGCAGTACCTTCATCGGCGTCGCAAAGACATTGAAGACATCACCCAAAGTGGGTGGGTAAAAAACGGTCAAAGCGGCAGCAAGTGCAAAACAAAATAATACGGTACAGGCCACATCGAAAAAAGTTCCGGAGAACTTAATAGGCTCTTGTGCATTCTGAGGAGTAGTTTCCAAAACCATTTCAGGAGTCCTTTCCATCTGGTTGCCTAAAGGTCTAGGAGGTACAGAAGTAACAGCAGGATCTAAGACTGCTACGGCAGGAATAGATTCAACTTCTAAGGCATCAGGCTGAGAAAGTCCCGCTCGAATCATTGCTTCACGGACCCGATCACTTACCTTGATTTCTTCACCTTTGCCCTGCGACAAGCTGTCCATAAAGCGGAGTCTCTGTTACATATCTACAAATTGTAACCAGGCATTCTCCGATGCGCACAGCAATTTAGCAATTTTTTTTTACATAGCTCAACTATTCTTTATCATCCAAATGATCGGCTAATAGGCGTAGCTCCTTGGCAGCCTGTAGCCTTGGCGTTTTTATGAGCCAATCGGAGAGCGTATCCACCAGATTCGCTTCCTTAGAGTCTTTATTAAGCTCTCTAAGCTTAGAGCCCTGAGGAGGACTCCCATTACATCCGGCGACAGCCAATTGGTCGGCCCGTTCATTGCCCGAATTGCCAGCATGACCTTCTACCCACGTCCAAGTGATAGAACGCCCCTTGGCGAGACGGATTAACGCTTCCCATAGGTCCTGATTGGCCACAGGGGCTCCTTTGCTATTTTTCCAGCCCTTCCTTTGCCAACCAAATACCCAAGACTGCATGCCCTTAACTAAATAACTACTATCGGTGCGAATCTCCAATGGCCCCTGCGACTCTTGGAGGGCACGGACGGCGGCCCAAAGTTCTGCCCGCTGGTTGGTGGCCAACCCTGGCAAGGGTTCAGAAATCTCTTTTCCTGAATCGGGGAAAAATACCCCAATTCCTGCCACGGCGTAGGGAGTCCCATTCCCCTGACAGGCTCCATCCGTATAAGCAACCATCATCTGACTACCCGAGAGATTACCCGCTCAGCGAGGCGGCAGGGAGTTATTTGCAAAATTCTAAGCCCGTTTTACAGAGAGCCACAACGCTTTCAGCTTCGGGGGTAATTCTAGCGCTAAGTCACGAACTTCGTCATCCGATAAATAGGCTTTCGTCGCAGCAAAAACAGCTTCTACTGCTTTTTTAGGACTACTGACGCTGAGAAGGTAATCCTCCTCTTCCTCCAAGCGCTCAAGCACTTCAGCCAAGTCGGTCCGGGTTCCATCGAGCTCTAGATGTTCCAGCCAATCAATTAGAGGGTTTTGTGCCCAGGCGTCTTCTAGGTCTTCTGCTAAGAAATCCCCCTCTTCATAGGGGCTAGGCAGCACCTCTTTAAGCGCCATGGAAACGGCTTCGGCTACTCTCAGCGCATCATCTTTACTTTCTAAGCGAGCAACCTGTTGAATGCGGCCTAGAAAATCTTGCACACTGTAGACTGGACTCATTCGCTATCCCTAAAACATCAGAAAGAACACACAAAACCTTCCATTTCCAGAGTATGATAGCGCGCTACTCGCCTCTGTGTATGCAACGAATTAGAAGATAGCATTCTCCAAATCGATATGGATTTTACCTCTGCTGCCCGGCAAAATTTTTACACTATCATTCATGAACCTGAATCAACCATCAATCTTGCAGAGGCTGCGCTGTATATTGCACAGGAAGAGTACCCAGCCTTGGATGTAGAAGAGTATCTAAATGCCCTGGATGCCATGTCTATGGAAGTTCAAGAACGACGGGGGGCAGCGACGTATCCTTTGCAGATCATTCGCAAGATCAATCAATATCTATATGAAGATTTAGGGTTCTGCGGGGAGAACTACTACGATCCACGCAACAGTTTTCTCAATGACGTCATCGAACGAAGAAATGGGATTCCCCTCACCCTGTCTATCGTCTATTTAGAAATTGCCAAGCGCATTGATTTTCCGATGGTAGGGATAGGAATGCCTGGGCATTTTTTAATCCGACCAGACCAAACTGAAATGGAAATTTTTGTAGACCCTTTCCAGAAAGGAGAAATTCTTTTTGTAGAAGACTGCCAGCAAAAGTTACGTGCTATCTATGGCAAGTCTGTACCCTTTCGTTCAGAGTTTCTTGCCCCCGTAGGTCCACACCAGATTTTAGCCAGAATGTTGACCAACCTTAAATACATCTACCTTAAGCAACGGGAACTGGATAAATCTTTAGCTGCTATTGACCGTATCCTCATGATTTTTCCAGAAGCTTCGATTGAACTGAGAGACCGAGGATTCCTTTATCACCAGATGGAACGATGGGCCGAGGCAAGAAGTGATTTAGAACGTTATCTGGCGGGGCATCCACGACTGGAAGATATCATTTTGGTGCGTCGCTTGCTAGATCAGATCCCCAATTAGTTGGCCGTATCGTCACGAAAAACCAGCCGCCCATAGCCTACAAATTGTTTGACCATATCTTCTCCAAAGGGAAGAGCATTGATTCCTAATAAATAGGTTCCCCCTTGTTCAGGATTCCGCATTCTTGTAAATTCAATCGTGATAGATTGGCCAGGACTAAGAGGTGATTCAAAATCAAATACAACTGTTCTATTTTTGAGGGTAATTCGTGTTGGTATGTTCCGAGCACTATAGTGAGGTAATAAACTCTCAGGATCTTTAGGATTAAAGACAAGAATTTTATTCAGTTCTGGCAGTTCAATACCAAAGAAATTGTCATCTGGGATATCAATGGTCAATTGAGCTAGAAGCTGCTTGGCGGTGGGCGGGATTTGGATGGTAAATTGATAAGAGGTAGGAGCGTATTGTACCGTATCGTTAATGGCATAGGCTCCGGTTAGCTTGAGGGCTGTTTCAAAGGACTTAGATGCAATGGATTTATCTTCGCTTGCGCTTGCTGTGGGAGAAGTGAAGACTAAGCATCCTAATGCGAAAATACTCAGCCATACATTTTTGTACATGCTCATTCCTTAAATATTTAACGTTACCCCGTCTAATACTTTTCCCTCCGTATCTATAGCCTGGATATGAATTGTCTTGTCCGTGCTGCCATCACCTTGGCAACTGCATATTACCCTTTATCGCTGGTGCCAGAATCAGCGGTTACGGCCTAGTGCTGAACATTAGCGGCCCAAACGGGATAGGGCCAGATAACGTTTTTGGAAGTAGCCGATAGAGCGGCGAGGAAAACTAGTGCTTGCCTTCTAGGCATGGAAAAGATACTCCTGATTTATCTACTTGATTCTAGACCCCGCAATTCTAAAGGGGTTTATTTAATCTTCATCGAAATCTTAGCCTTCCTTGCCCTTCCATTTGTAGGTTCTCGGGCATTCTAAAAGGAGACTCCCCCTGTCGGGTAATGCAGAGGTTCATATGGTGAGCGAATCTAGAATTCTTGTCATAGACCATAAACGCAGTAACCAAGAGCTCTATACGAAACTCGCAGAGCGCGGTTATCAGGTTTATGTTCACATGAACTCTGATGACATTGAAGAACAAATACAAAGTGTCCGGCCTCAAGTCCTGATTTTAGATGCAGCGCTGCCAGGTTTTAACGCTCTAGAGTTTTGCCGTGCCCACAGTGAAAGTATGCCTCATGTCCCTGCGCTTCTCGTAGCCGAACGGGTAGAGCCCATGCTACGAGAGTGGGCACACAGCATGGGCGTACTCGATCTTCTCAGCCGTAATCCTGAAGAATTAGCTTCTCTGGTCTGGCGGGTCGATGGGATTATCCGGGAGCGTTTCCCTGAAGTCAGTCTTAGAGAAACAGAAGGAGAAATCCTTTGGTCTTTCGGCGGAGGCAACTTCAGCCCTAAAGTAAACAAACAGCAGAAGCAATCGCCTGGACTAACACTGGAATCTGCACCTAGCGCCAAAGGTCTGTTAGAGCAAGTGCAAGGAATCCTGGCCTTCACCGCGGAGGGTAAAATCCTAAAAACAGCGGGAGTGGTGGAAGAAAACCCAATATGGATTAAAGGCCTGCTATTGAGCTTGAATCTTTGTGGATCTATGGCGTCTGTATTGTCCCTGGGAAAACTGAAGCATCTCATTATTCACCATCACTTTTCTGCTTCAAAAGCGACAGAAATATTGTTAGTAAAACGCAGTTTTGGCTATTTGGCTATAGTTGCTAAAGATACTCAGAAATTTTCAGATGAAATCCTGAGTTGGGCTCAAAACGGTGCAGTACTAGATAGCTAGTTCCGGAAGATTTGGATATGGGGAGGGATAATGGACTTGATTGCCTACTGGTACGTATAAAGAATTCTTCCACAAAGTATCAGCCATAAAAGGCACTATGTATAATTTAGAATTAGCCATTCAAGGTAATAGTTAATGTATCTAGCATTACCATCTGCTGAACAAGAATTGGCAAAAATTGCTTATGCCTTAGTTTCAAAAAAGAGCTAAAATTTTAGCGGCTGAATAATTTTTCCTAATGCCTGATGTTTTGATTCAAAGTAATTTCCACTCGAAAGCAGCATCTAAGGAAGCATTCCTCCCTATAATCCGCGAATTAGTTCGGGCTTATCAGGCGTTATACGATTATTCTGCGCAGCATATCCGTGAACTTGGGCTGACTCCACCACAATTCGATGTCATTAGTACTCTGGGTAATGCCCCTGGGATGAGTATGAGCAAGTTAGGAGAAAAAACACTCATTACAAAAGGGACTCTGACAGGGATTATTGATCGGCTAGAAAAAAAGGGCTTAGTCCGCAGAGAAGTACCCGAGGAGAATAGGCGCAGTTTCACGATTGTTCTAACGCCTGCAGGAGAAAAAGTTTTTGAAGAAGTTTTTCCAGCCCATATTGCCTATCTCAAACAGCGCTTTGAAGATCTAACACCAATAGATATAGCTCAGATTCAAGCGACGTTGAAAGCTCTGCGCAATCGTTTCTAGAATTTTTAATCAATCAGATTGAAAGTTCTTTTGCTTCATTCCAGCTTTACCCACAGCATCCTTAGCATGGCTGCTTATATCTTCGGATAAGAGACTTTCTTAGCCCACGCTCAATCACTGAGGAGGAAAATTAAAGGCCGAACATCCTCTTCAGCCGTCCATTCCCAATAGCGCACCAGAATCTGGTATACCATCAGTCCGGTTTCTCCCTGTCCTGTAAGCATGTAGTTCATGGACTGCTCCGTCATGTTTTTACGGGTCAGACCGAGGAAAATCGAAACTGGGTCTATGAGTTCACTGATGTAGGCAATAGCGTTGGCAAGGGCCACAGCTCCTGTCACTTCGATACAGAAGTCTTCGCCCTCTTGGCGGATTTGCAAACGCAGACCACTCAGGAACTCACTGCAATCGTCGTGCAAGGATACATGAAGGAAGGCGAAAGGGTTTTTGGTCGCGTAAAGGCTACGCAGCTGTTTGGCCTTGCGTTCACGAGGACCGGGGGCATTGCTGATCAGGGGGACAAGGCAGACCTGCTTGCGACAGAGCTGAGGCCATAATTCAGCGGACTGATCATCCATAAAGGTTATCTGTTCAACCCGTAGTTCCGTGGCCCGTCTTAGGCGTGTACCGATACCAATGACCAAGACGAAAGTAATAAAACAGCTAGCAATGATCAAACCATCAGGGCGTTCTCGGATGTTATCGAGCAGCGTATAGGTAAAGACAAAGACCATGGCCCAGAAGTAATAACTTAGAGCCCGCAGCTTTTTAGAATTGAGGGCTTGGGCCTCACTACCAAGGGCCAAAGCAACCGCTACCCCTGCAGAGAGAATCAGCACCAACACACCGGTAGCATAGGCACCCCCTTGGGCTTCAACATTTGCCCGGAAAATAGCTACGATCAATAAGTCAATTGCCAACAGCGCTAACACAAGGGGACGGCTATAGCTCACCCAGTTAGGAGCCATCCCGAAACGAGGCAGGTAACGGGGAATGAGGTTTAGCAAACCAGCCATGGCCGAAGCCCCAGCGAACCAGAGAATAGCAATCGTCGAGACGTCATAAACGGTCCCCCAACCATCTCCCAGCAACTTATGACATAAGTAGGCAAGGGCACGCCCAGAAGCCGCCCCTCCACTGGCATAATCCACCGGTGGGATCAGTAGGGTTGTGACGAAGCTAGAGGTCATCAGCAAAACACTCATCAGCACGGCGGCTGAGGTCAAAAGGTTTCGGCTGGCCCTGATCCGTCCTTCTGGCGTTGGTTTACTGGCATCATCTGCGCCCCCTTTAATCAGGGGCATAACAGTGACCCCTGTTTCAAAACCACTCAAGCCCAAGGCAAGTTTTGGAAAGGTCAGCCCAGCCGCAATCAAAATCCCCGTCCAGTCTCCCTGAAGGGTAAGGGCTTTCTGCCAGTTAGCCCATAGCGCTGGATGTCTGAAGACTTCCTGGAAACCGACCGTAATCACCACGATATTGAGCAGGATGTAGGGGATACCCACGGCTATGGCTAGGCTAATAGCCTCTCGGAAACCGAGCAAGAAGACTATCGCAAGCAGCACCAACAAAACACCCGTGACCTGGAGCTGTGCCCCTTCGAAGAACGCTTTAGCAAACGGGTTGCTGACCAAGTGTTCAGCAGCATCAGAAGCCGAGAGCGTCATGGTGATCACAAAGTCGGTAGTGGCAAAACCAATTAGCGCCAGGACAAAAAGTTTGCCATACCAGCCAGGTAAGAGCTTTTCTAGCATGGCAATCGAGCCTTGGCCAATGTAAGAACGCTTGGCGACCTGGGAGTATATCGGGAGGGCTCCAGCCAGCGTCACAACGATAAGCAAAAGCGTCGCTATGGGAGAAACCGCTCCAGCCGCGAGTAGGGCAATGCCTGGCTGATAACCGAGGGTGGAGAAATAATCGACCCCTGTGAGCCAGAGCACGGAATACCAGGGTTGGGTTGAACCTTCGTGATGGTCGCCCCCCCGCGGTCCGCCTTCTGTCAACCAACGGCCTAAGGGTGTCTTCGCAGGCATTGAACCCGGAACGGGCAACAGAGGCAATGCTTTTGCTGCGGATGTGGTGGTTGTCATGATGAAGGATTTATTTTGGCTAATTCGAAGCTACTTTCTTGGATGCTACTTTCTTTAACGTACCGAATTTTACTTCACTGCATGCACGATGACACAGCCCATAGTTCGATGGTTCCAGCTACCGAATGGTAAACATTATAAGATATGCAGAAAATCAAATCAGACTTCATCGCATGAAACAGACGCAAAACAGCCTGGCTAAGGACACCATATCTTAATTAAGTCTCTAAGCCCTAAAGGAAATACAACTTAAAAACTTAAGAATGTCACGGGACAGCACTGAAACCTTAAACATTCATGAATAACAAAGATAAACAGCTCATCATGTCCAAGATTTTCTGGCCTCAAAATCAGCTATGGTTACCGCCATATAGAGGAATCCTGTTCATGGTCTTAGACACAGGCACAAAACGTTTTTGTTGTTTATAGGTTGTCCACAGAAGAGAGCAACCAAATATCAAGGTGGAGAGCAAGACAATACTGGCACCAGAAGCGACATCAAAGTAGTAGCTCAAATAGATACCGACAAAAGAAATCCCTGCCCCCAAGAAGCTAGAAATAATCATTAAGTAGCCAAATTTATTCGTTAATAGTCGAGCGATGGAAGCCGGAATAACTACGGCGGAGATGATCAAAGTTACCCCCAAGACTTGCAGCGTAGAGACTAAAAGAGTCGCCAACATCAGCGCAAACAGCGTATCCATAAAAAAGACAGGAACCCCATGCACTTGAGCGACTTCCCGGTCAAAGCACCAAAACAAGAGGGGCCTATAGAAGACAAAGACTAAGCTCAGAAGAACCACCGTAACCCCTGCCACAACCCAGACATCATTGGGGGAAACGCCCAAAACATTACCAAACAGGGCAGCTTCAAAATTTTGACTAAACTTGCGGTAGGTACTAATTACGGCCACCCCGAGGGCAAAGCTAGCCGTCGTCACGATACCAATCGCAGCATCAGAGTAGACCCGCCTGGCCGTTAGATACTGGATCAGAAGAGCGGCTCCGAAGCCCCAAATCCCAGACCCAATATAAAAATTCAAACCTAAGACATAGCTTAGGACAGCTCCTCCTAAAATGGCATGGGAAAGACCGTGGGCAATATAGCTCATCCGCCGTGTGGTGATATAAACCCCCATCACCCCGCACAGAAGGCCCGATAGGACTCCTACCAAGAGGGCACGGGTAAAAAATTCATATCGAAACGGTGTCGCTAAGAGATCTAATACTTCTGTCATAAACCCTATTCCTGAATGATGAGCGGTCCTTGGTTATGGACTACTAAGTAACTAACGCAAGACTTTGGGCAAATTAGTTTGCATCTTGTGGCGTAGTGTGGTCATCTCTTGGGCAATCAGAATCCGGTCTCCCTCATGGAAAACCACCATTTCTGCGCCAAAGGTTTTAGACAAGTTTTCTGCCGTGAATAAGTCCGACGGTTGTCCCTGGGCAATCAAACCATGGTTGAAACACACCACCCAAGGTAGGTGGGTCGCCACAGAATTCAGATCATGGGTAGAAAGCAGAATCGTCAATCCTTGCTGGTTCAGGTCTGCCAAAAGATGCAGGAGTTCATGCTGAATATGCATGTCTGAACTGGCGGTAGGTTCGTCCAAAAGAACGATATCGGGCTCTCCCACTAAAGCTCTAGCCAGAAACACCCGTTGCTGCTGTCCACCCGAAAGCGTACCAATATGCTGACGGGCCACATCGGCTACCCCCATCCGGTCTAACAATTCACGGGCAGCTGCTCGGTCTTTTGTAGAAGGCCACGGCCAAAATTTTTGCTTCCGATAGCGACCCATCATTACGACTTCCTCCGCCGTTACGGGGAAAGACCAGTCCACGGCCTCTATCTGAGGGACATATCCTACTCCAGCTAGAGGAGCACCAGGCTTGATCGCCTTACCACGAAAACGGACTTCTCCTTCCCAGGGAGCGACGAGGCCCAAGATCGCCTTGATCAAGGTAGTCTTGCCACTTCCCGACGGGCCAATCAGCCCAGAGAGCTGACCAGGGTAAAGCTTCAGATCTACTCCTTGGAAGATAACGTCATGGGCATATCCACAAGCTAAATCATGCACTTCAAGCAATGGTTGCATGGGGCATTATTCCTTTTCAGAAGTTTCTCTAGACGTTTTAGAAGCGACAGAGGGACTGACTACATTACTGGGATCAATGGAATCTACCAGTTTGGGATTGCCCCCCAGGTTGCTGGCAATAATGCGGAGATTATTGGCCATCATCCCGATATAGGTGTGCTGGGAATTTTTATTTTCTAAAGCCACGGCAGATCCCTCCCCAGGCAATTCATCATCGGCCGTGTTAGCAGTCTTGACCTTAGCTTCTCGGCTGATTTGTTCTTCCACTTTGCTAGGGTAGACTTCTGAACCAAAAATCGCAGGAACGCCTACTTTCCGAACCTGATCAATCAAACGGGCAACCTCTTTGGCAGAAGGCTCTGCAAAATCTGAAGGCTGGATCGCCCCAATTACTTCAAAACCATATTCCCTGGCCCAGTAAGCCCAGGAATCGTGATAGGTAAGGAGTTTGCGATTCTTGGCGGGAATGCTAGCTACTACAGAACGAGTTACCTTATCCAAATTATCCAGGCTTTCTAGGTAGCTCTTGAGATTGGCTTCATAATAGGGTTTTCCCTTAGGATCTAAGGCGCTCAACTGTTGGGCAGCCAACTTGGCATAGACCCCGGCATACTTAGGATTGACCCAGAGATGTGGATTCGGTTTCCCGCCGGATTTTGGAAAACTGAAGTCATACAACCATTGCTTTTCAGTAATCGTATTACTCCCCAATTCATAGATTTTCGTGCCCTTAGGCTTAACAGAATTAGCCAGCTTTTCAGTGGGGCTTTCTAGTTTCAAACCATTAACAATAATCAAATCTGCGCTTGATAAAAGTGCAGAGTCAGAAGGTCTAGGTTCAAACGTATGGGAATCAGTTCCCTCTGGAATAATGCCTCTAACTTCAACTCGATCTCCCGCAATATTACTAACAATATTGGTGATCGGAGCTACGGTTGTAACTACCAATAACTTTTTCTGGGACTTCACCTCAGCAGCCTGAGAAAGAATGACAGCATTTGAATCAGGAATAGCTATCGCCGCAGGTTGGATACTAAGAGCTAGTAAGACCAAAGCAAGAGACGTAAATGATAGTAGTTGCTTCATATAACTTCAGCTTTTTCGTTGGGTTTATCAAAGTCATGTATTCACTATATTGATTGAAGTTATAACTTCATTTCAAGCTTTTCAACAAACTTACATCAAATCTTAAGGCCTATAAAAGAAGCCCTACCATTGCAGGGCTTGAAAAATAGTGTAGCTGAACTACATAAGTCCAATACGGTGAAGCAAGCCTGTGCCTGTAGCAGATTCCAGTATAAGCAGAATGACGAAACCAAGCATAGCCAAACGCCCGTTCCAGAGTTCTGCTTGAGGAGTGAAGCCCCATAGAAAAGAATTGCGATTTTCCGAATTTCCAGTATTCATAACAACAACCAAGGATTATTTACAATTCTTAATATATCTTTATCGGATTCAAGATGAAACCTGTCCTATAGGACAGGTAGATTAAAATCTCTATCAAAAGGGAGCTTAGGATTCGAATAGAAGAATGGTGCTGAGACATTCTTAATCGAGTTTTAGAAAAACACTCTTAAACTGGAAAGGTGCATTCAAATTGAAAAATCCTAGAGGTTCTAACCATGGCACTTACCCTTGAATCTGCTCAAGAGATATTCTTAGAGAAAGGTCTCCCTAGTAGGATCCCTGTTATCCTTGCAGAATATGAAAAGCTTAGCCTTGAAGACCGACTGGCGCTGCTCTGGTTCGCTTATACGGAAACAGGGCGCTCGATTACCCCCGCAGCCCTCGGGGCTGCCAGTATGAATTTAATTGAAGGGCTACTCAATGAAATTAAGGGCATGTCTCCAAACCAGCAGACCCAGTTGATGTTTGACCTGGCAAGCCGCGCTGACACGCCGATTAGCCGATCCTATGGTTTCTTCAGCGCCAACATCAAACTCGGATTTTGGTATCAATTGGCTGAATGGATGAAGCAAGGAGTGATCCCT
Organism: Gloeobacterales cyanobacterium; assembly: GCA_049582005.1. Taxonomy (GTDB): domain Bacteria; phylum Cyanobacteriota; class Cyanobacteriia; order Gloeobacterales; family PMM-0068; genus Sivonenia. The sequence goes on from JBAUTB010000013.1 coordinate 46,904, forward strand.
CCGGCTCCAGCCAACTATGAGATGAGCAAGGAAGCTACCGCAGTATTTGAAGCGATCAAAAAGGTTGATGGCGGCCAGCAAATCCAGATATTGCGAGACATTGTCCTGAATATGGGCTACAAGGACACCGGCACTCCATCCGCCGCTGCACCAAAAGCAGCAGAGGTTGTATTCGAACGGACCGAACCAGTGGTCCAGGAACTTTTTGTAGAAGGGGTGACAGACCCCGCTCCTCTTGCCTATTTCGAGGCAATGAACCACGATGATTTCGATGCAGCAGTCGCCCTGTTCGAACCGGATGGAGCCTTGCAGCCTCCCTTCCAAGAGCCGATCGTTGGAAGACAGGCAATTGCTGCCTACATGCGGTCCGAAGCACAAGGGTTGAACATGATGCCAACACGCGGGATCACCGAGTATTCTGCGGATGGCTCCAAGAAACTAAAAATTACTGGCAAAGTACAAACTCCTTGGTTTGGAGTGAACGTAGCCATGAACATTGCCTGGCGCTTTGCGCTTACCCCCGAAGGCAAGATCTTCTTTTTAGGCATCGACATGCTGGCTTCTCCCGAAGAGCTCCTCAACCTACGCCCCCCTAGCTACAAATAACCGATAACTGATTATCTTTGTTTAGGAGGCTGCCAATGAAGGCAGCCTCCTTTTTCAAAAGTCATGTGGATCCAGATTCACCTAATTTTATGGAGATATTGAATAATACGGGATTGATATAAAACTGACAAACTCTCGGTATGTCCTCCTCCTATGTTTGTTGTAAAAGCTCTTGAGCAAGGATTTAACCGTGAAAAAATTCGCAAACTCTTTACTCCTCGCCCTGACCTTAGTTACTC
>JBAUTB010000014.1:0-2762 GCA_049582005.1 Gloeobacterales cyanobacterium
GAATTAAAACGGTACTTCCTATCAAATCGCCAAGATCAAGCCGCTTTTCAGGCGTATTTGGACAGGTTCAGTCAGCGACCAAAATCAGTTATCGCAAGCCCCGGAGACCCTGATTTTGATGAAAAGATTCAGGCAGCAATTCGACAGAAATTAGAAGCATCGCATAGTAGTCAGCCAGCTAACAACCCTGGTGCAGCGGACTGACCAAAGCCGCTTGCCGGACTACAAACGTTATTGGCAACCGCTGACTTTTGCCGTTAGCGTTCCAGGCGCGGGACGCGCCTTCAGGCAGGAAGCAAGCAAAATTGTCGCCCGATTGACCTCCAGCCCTGAACGATTGGGATAGTCTAATGAGTGTTCAGACAGTTAAGACCGACGCAGCCTTGGTGCCTCAAAGCCCGCCCGTTAGCTTGGTTCTGATGATGGTATGGTTTAGGCATTGGTGGCGAGTTCGACCCCGCTTAGAAGACTAAAACACAGACAACATCATCAGGTCTGAACCCTTTGTAAGCTTGCCAGGGAGATCTCTGATGAACCTCAAACCTACTGATTCCAGGCGACAGCAAAAGCCACTGGGAAGAACCTCGAGCATCGAGGCTGCGCCACTCGACACCTTCAAGCAAATCAATCTGAATGCAGCCGGAATGGACATTGGGGATCGCTCGATCTATGTGTGCGTTCCAAGCGGACGGGATGAGCCATCGGTGCGTGTTTTTTCGACGTTCACCGCTGACCTGAATGCCCTAGCCGATTGGTTAAGCCAGTGTGGTGTGAAAACGGTAGCGATGGAATCAACGGGAGTTTACTGGATACCCATTTTTCAAATCTTAGAAGCCCGAGGGTTTGAGGTGTATTTGGTGAATGCGGCTCATATCAAGAACGTGCCTGGGAAGAAGACGGATATTTTAGACTGCCAATGGATACAACAGTTGCATACCTATGGACTATTGCAAGCATCGTTTCGTCCAGACGAATTGACCTGCGTGTTGCGGTCATTTGTGCGCCACCGGGACATGTTGATTCGCACCCGTGCCAGCCATATCCAACACATCCAGAAGGCACTCCAGCAAATGAATCTGAAGCTGACCAACGTACTCAAGGATGTCACCGGGTTAACTGGAATGAGCATTCTCCGGGACATTCTAGCGGGAGTGCATGACCCGCAGCAATTGGCTCGTCATCGTCACCCCTGCTGTGCCAAGAGCGAAGCGGAGATTGCTAAATCGCTCGAAGGCGATTATCGCCCAGAACACCTCTTTGCGCTCCGACAAGCGGTGGAACTGTTTGATGTCTACACCGAAAAACTGAGCGCATGTGACCGCGAAATTGAACAGCAGCTGGCGAAATTCACGCCCCAAGTGAATCTGGAAGAGCAACCCCTGCCCCCCCCGACGCGACGGGTCACTGACCGCCCCAAGAACCATCCCCTGCAAGACCTCAGACCTGCCCTGTATCAAATGGCGGGAGTGGATTTAACCCAGGTGGATGGGCTGGATATTCTCACCGTTGAAACCATCCTCTCGGAAATTGGCACCGATATGAGCCGCTGGCAGAGCGTCAAACACTTCACCTCCTGGTTAGGCTTATCTCCCCAGAATGAGAAAACAGGGGGCAAAGTCATTCGTACCCGCACAAAAAAGACCAACAATCGAGCAAATGTTGCGTTTCGTCAAGCCGCTCCCGCCTTGACTCGTTCTAAAAGTTCCCTGGGTCAGTTTTACCGACGAATGCGAGCAAAAATGGGAGCGCCGAAAGCGATTACGGCAACTGCCCACAAACTCGCTCGGATTGTTTATCATATGCTCAAGCATCGAGTGCCGTTTGCTGCCGTTCCCCCACATCAGGATGAGGCTCAATCGCGGGAACAGGCAATCCGTCAGCTCCAACGTCAAGCCCAACGTCTAGGAGTGACCGTCGTGGTCGAACCATCTCCACAACCCCTATAAATCCTTGTTTTTAGGCGTTGGTGGGAAGAGCTTTCTTAGAAGCCTGCTTCGTTATTGGGTTGGGACGTTCTTTGAAGCTGCTGTGAGAAACTGGTACCTATTAGGTTGAAGTTGGAGTAAACTTTTGAGAGCATGGACAGCTGCATTGGTAGTTTATGGAAGATCTGTTCTCTTATCGCCTCAGCCTTCTACAAAAAGAGATGGAGATGCTACAGAATGGCATAAGAGGTTACGATTCTATTGTTTTCACAATCAAGGGATGGTCAATTACAGTATTCTCTGCAATCATTCTTTTTGCCGTTGATAAGCAAAAACCATTTCTCTACTTGTTTTGCATTGCCAGTATTTTGTCATTCTGGCTGATTGATGCTTTTTACAAGAGTACTCAAAACATCTTGATAAATCGGTACAGAAAAATTGAGATATTTCTGCAAGGCTCTGATTTTGAGACAGCGATGGCTGAACGGAGTTTTGGAAGTTTTCTCACACCGCATTTTCAAGAAGGCTTTAGTATGAGAAGAAGCCAACGCTTGCATTGGCTTTTAAAAGCAGCCTTGCAATTCCACACATATTCCCTCTATGCCCTCTTGCTTATACTAGCTATTGGTATGTTTCTTTTTGTGCGTTAAGTCGCGGTCTAAAACTTCAGCGCAGAAAACGAGCAGAGATTCCTAGTTTTGGGAGTACCGAGGTTATCGATGAAACACTGCAAAGTCTCTCCCAGATGATTAATGATACAATGATTTTATGCAGTTTGAGTGGGACGAAAACAAGGCAACAACCAATCTGTCAAAGCATGGAGTCTCATTTGATGAA
>JBAUTB010000015.1:0-2889 GCA_049582005.1 Gloeobacterales cyanobacterium
TGCCAATACTTAAACCAGCCGCCCAAAGACGATGTTGCGCCGTCCACGCTTTAAAACAAAGAATTCCCAAACCAATAATCAGTGCTGCCACTAGGGGAAGCACTGGAATCAGCCATGCAGCTTGGTATGCGAGTTCCATACCTATATTCCTTTACGTAGACCAAAAGACTTTGACAGTCCTGTTCGTGATTTTAAGAAACATCCCTGAGAAATTTCTGAGAATGCATAATTTTTTTTAGATTTAGTTGCATAAATACACAAAGGTAGAGATTCAATGCCTGCTCTTAACCTATCTTGAACAAAAGCAAGCCCTGGATTCCTTGCCCAGTAGTTATCATGCGTTTTGTATAATTTCATTGCAAAATTTTACGTTCTCCAAAGAGAATAATTGGTGTCTTGCTCCAGTTCATTAGTAGCGTAGATCTAGGATACCCGTGGGTTTATTCGTGTCTGCTGCAAAAAGTCTTTTGGTGGTTGCTACTTCTTCCCATGCCGGAAAATCCCTGATCTGCACGGCCCTCTGTCGCATTTTCAAGTGTCGTGGTTATCGAGTAACGCCTTTTAAAGGGCAGAACATGGCCCTCAATGCTTATGTTGGTATTGATGGTGGAGAAATCGGCTATGCGCAGGCGGTCCAAGCTTGGGCTGCTGGCGTAGAGCCTTCGGCATGGATCAACCCGATTCTCCTGAAGCCCCTGGGGAATATGACCTCCCAGGTGGTAATTAAAGGCCAAGCGGTTGCCACGGTAAGTGCTCAGGATTACTACAAAAAATACTTTGATCCCGGTTGGCAGGCCGTTGTCGAGGCACTGGATTATCTACAGAGCCAATATGACGTCATTGTGATGGAAGGAGCTGGTTCTCCTGCTGAGGTCAATCTTAAACATCGGGATCTCACCAATATGCGCCTTGCCACCCATCTGAACTGTCCAGCGATTCTGGTGGCCGATATTGACCGAGGAGGAGCTTTGGCTCATGTGGTGGGGACCCTTCAACTTTTGGACCCTGAAGAGCGGGCTATGGTGAAAGGCTTAGTCATCAATAAATTCAGGGGCAGTTTGGACCTTTTACAGCCCGGTCTCGACTGGTTGGAAGAATATACGGGGATCCCGGTGGTGGGAGTGATCCCCTGGTTCGAATCAGCGCTCCCTGCGGAAGATTCGGTTAGTTTATTGGATACCCGTGTCTCTAAACGCCAAGCTGAACTGGAGATTGCGGTTATTCGTTACCCCAGGATTAGCAATTTCACGGACTTCGATGCTCTCGAGGCCGAATCTTCGGTACGGGTTCGCTACGTGCCGATGCAAGGAGCTTTAGGGTCTCCCGATGCGGTGATACTCCCAGGGTCGAAAGCTACTATCAGTGACTTGGAGGCCTTGAAGACCAGTGGTTTGGCTCGACAGCTCCAGGATTTTGCCAGGGCGGGTGGGACGGTTTTGGGTATCTGCGGCGGTTGGCAAATGTTGGGCCAGAAGATTCAGGATATAGAAGGTTTAGAAGGAATGCCCGGTATCTTTGAGGGACTCAATGTAATTCCAATGGATACGGTATTTGAAGAAAAAAAAATTACCCGTCAGGTTCAGACAGAGACTCTAGAGGGCGATCCCATCGAAGGCTATGAAATTCATCAAGGTCGTTCTTCTTTACGAGCTTCAGCGGAATCTCTATTTGTAGACCCTACGCTTGGGGCCAAGGTGGGCAACATTACAGGAACCTATCTGCATGGGCTTTTAGATAATCATGCTTGGCGTAGAACTTGGCTCAATAGTATGCGCAGCAGGAAAAACCTTCTGCCCTTCCCCCCACTATCGGGGCACTACCGCGCGGAAAGAGATGCACTGTTCGATGACCTAGCGGTTTTGGTGGAAACCCATCTTGATATACCCCAGGTGGAATCCTGGTGGATATAGTCTGGAAGCTAAATGCTTAGGCAAAGAAAACGCTGTGGACTTTAACTTATTTCTTTTGGAAGTCACCCGCTTTTGGAAAGCTTTGTTGATAGGACCCGGTTGGGCTTTGATTTTTCTGATGCTGGGTTGGGGAGCGGCTCGTTATGGCCTCAAATCTTGGCAAAAAAGGTTTTGGACCGCAGCCTTGGTCTATCCCTTACTCTGTACGATGCCTCCCTTACGGGAAGTCCTTTCCTGGGCTTTAGTGCAGGCCACGCCTCAAGCGCAACCCCTCCAAGCTGGAGCGATTGTAGTCCTTGGCAGTGGGGTAAGTCCTGAAGGGGTCCCGAGTACGGCGTCTGCCGAAAGAGCACAGAAAGCAGCGCAACTCTGGAAGGCAGGCTATGCTCCTCTGGTTCTCGTAAGTGGGGGGTATACCGTCACTGGGCCGCGCACGGAAGCGGAAAGTATGGCGATTATCCTGACGGGGCTGGGCGTCCCTCCAAAAGCAGTCATCTTGGAAAGTAATTCGCTCAATACCTTTGACAATGCAGTAGAAAGCCGTAAGCTCCTGGCCAAACGTAATATTGGGCAAATTCTTCTCGTCACTTCACGCATCCATTTGCTGCGCTCCACGTTGATCTTCCGTAAACAAGGGATGCAGGTGACTCCGATACCGGCAGAGCAGAAACCTTTTCAACCGGACTGGAATTTTGGGCCTACTTGGGAGCGTGCTCAATTGCTTCAAGCAACCCTCAACGAGTATTTTGGTCTTCTTGGCTATTGGCTGCAGGGTAAACTCTAACCCTTGTTACGTAAAAACTTTCTTGCTAAAGCACCCTAAGCATAGGTATCCTAAATAACGCGCATTCCGTGGGTCGGTGCCCGAGTGGTTAATGGGGGCGGACTGTAAATCCGCTGCGCAAGCTACGCTGGTTCAAATCCAGCCCGGCCCACCACAGAGGCTTGAAAGCCTCTAAACCTTTCCAAGAACTAAATA
>JBAUTB010000016.1:0-8038 GCA_049582005.1 Gloeobacterales cyanobacterium
GTGCTATTCAACGGATAATTTTTCTTCTGGAGCTCTTGCCAACCTCGGTTTACAAATCGTGGTCCTGCAAAAAACTGGCTGACCTTAATTCGACCCGATGAATCACCTACTACAAGGCTAAGAATACATAGTTTGTGATTTTTGGGGCTGGTAAAGCAGCTTATCTGCCGGACCTTGCCTACGAGCGTTACCGTCTCTCCCGGTTGGATTTGTTTAATCAATTTCTGATTGGAATAATCTGCATAATCCCGTGGATAGTAGCGCAGTAAATCCTCTATATGTAGAATCCCTAACTTGGCTAATGCCTGAGCCCCCTTCGAGCCAATGCCCTTCAGTTGTGCAATAGAATTCTCTAAGCTTTGGGTTGGACGTTCTGCAATAGAAGGGAGACTCTCCTGATAGGAGACCTTTGCTTCTTTAACTTCTTTAGGGTGAACTTCCCCTTGACGATTGAGCTGATAGAGAAAGCGTCGGGTTTCCGCAATCAAAGAACGGCGACTCGGTAATTCCAAAACTTCATATCGGGAAAATTTTTGCGCTAGATTCATCCAGGTGCGTTTCTGGTCTGTGGCGAGAGGCGCGGGTGGGGTCTGTCCCAGGCTAAGCGTCAAAAATTCTGCAAATCGATATTGCCTGCCCTGAAGATTGATATAGCCTTGCTGCACTTCTGCCTGGAGCGCTTTTTCCAGGCGTTTGAGTTCCTGTTGCAGTTCTGGAGTAAAAAGTTCAGACAACGTTTTGGAGCCCTAGCGCTGAGCGTACGCAATCGGGTCTGCCAGCCCTGCCTCTCTAAACGCGTTGAGGCGTAAGGTGCAGCTATCGCAGACTCCACAGGAATCTACATTCCCTTGATAGCAACTATAGGTCAATGCCCAAGGAACCTGGAGGATATTTCCCCATTCAACGATTTCACGCTTCGTTTTTTGGAGCAACGGAGTCAAGATTTTGATCGGTTTCCCTTCCCTTCCCGCTTTACTGCCTAAACGGAATACTTCTTCCATGGCGGCTAAATAGTCCGGTCGGCAATCGGGATAGCCAGAATAATCCAGGGCATTCATGCCCGCAAAAACAGCGTGGGCTCCAACGACCTCTGCATAACCCAAGGCAAAGCTCAGAAAAATAGTATTCCGCGCAGGAACATAGGTGATCGGGATCGAAGTGGTCATCGTCTCCGCACTCCGATGCAGGGGGACCTGCAGCGCATCATCCGTGAGGGCAGAACCACCCCAAAGACTCAAGTCAAAGGAGACTAAGCGATGTTCTACTGCGCCCACCGCCTCAGCTACAGCTTTGGCCGCTTCCAATTCCCTCCGGTGCCGCTGATGATAGTCAAACGACAAGGCATAGAGCGTATAACCTTCATTTTTGGCAAGATAGGCGACCGTTGTCGAATCTAAGCCTCCAGACAGCAAGACCACAGCATTCATAGAGTTTATTGTACAAAGCTTGAGTAGGCCTAGACTCTAAATTCAAGGGGTTGGGGGGCCAATTTCACGAATTAAGAAGATCCTGTGCCACAGCTCAATCTGTCATCAAGAATAGAGGTAGAGATACCCTACAACTTCACAGAAGGGAGTTCCTATGTTTTTAAGCCACAAAGCACACCATGAAATAATCGAAGTTTTGAATTTGCAAGAGCTGTTTGATCCTCTCAAGGATAAAATCAGGGGCCGTTTTCATGCCGGAGAAGAGTTGCAGGATCCGGAAGCCTTCAGTAAATCAGAATTGGAGTTTCCCTCGGGAGAACCTTTACCTCAATGCTGGATCAATGCCCATTACCGGGAAAATCCTGAGCCTCAAACAAAGAAAGTAGCCATGAAAAACTAGCCATGAACTAAGGGGGATTACGCTCCGTGAAGGGGTGTTTGTACTGTCATCGTCTGCCACTCAATAATCTTGTAGCTAGGCTCACTGCTAGGATAGACGAACGCTAGCATGTACGCATGACCTCCCCTTTTTCCATGCTCAGGTCAACCTGGAATCTATTTAGAGCTCACCCTCTACTGTGGGCTCCCTATAGTCTTTTGTATGTGTTAACTCTGGTTCTCGTTTCGCTTTCAGACGGGAACCCTTTAATTCTGGTAAGTGTTCTGCTGCTCTGGACCGCATTTGCCGGTGGGTTCCATGAACAGACACTCCAGGCCTTGAAAGAAAAGGACAGTAGTTTGGATACCTTTCTCGTCGGGGTCGGTCGTTGGTTTTTACCGATGATCGGCCTAGAAGCCATCTACTGGTCAGCTATTTTTGGCATGGTGCTGGCCTGGTCTTCTTGGGCCCTAAGCACAACCAGTATGCAAGAACTACAGCAGCTACAAGCCTTGGCAGAGAATTTCTCTCAAAAAATAAATCAAGGACAACTGGATCCTGAAGGATTTACCATCCCCAAGAACTTGGAACCTGTTATGAACCAGCTGAACCTGGCTACCTGGGGGGCGATAGGAAGCGCCTTGAGCCTGAATTTGTTGCTGATCCTCTGGAAAGCTTCCGTCGTATTGGAAGGGGGAAAACTATTCAAAGCTTTGTCCCGTAGTTTTGCTTCATTCTGGTCTCAATGGCCTTCCATCCTGCCCTTAGCGCTGCTGAATTTACTGGCTTGGGGCCTGGCCTTTGTTCTGTTAAGCATCCTTGGTATTTTGGGCGTTCTCCCCTTAGTTTTCGTTCAATCCCTATTCTCAGCAGTCTATCTCGTCACGCTGGTCCACTACGAAACCCGCCTAGCGGGCCATGGCTCGGACAATATCTCCTCGGGTGACAATACCCACTAGCGCATTGTTTTTATCCACGACGGGCAGACGATGAACCTCTTTTTCCATCATGAGGCGTGCCGCTTCCTGCACCGTTTGTTCTGGACGGATCGTGACAGGGTTTTTGGTCATCACTGCTGCCACATTACTCCCCAGCACTTTGTGGAGTTCCTCTACAAAGCGACCAGGCCGTTCCAGAGGAATCACCGCATCCAGAATAAATAGAAAGTTCGGGGGAGTTGCCCCCCGCTCCTGCCAGAGGAGGTCTGTTTCAGAGATAATTCCCACCAAAACCCCTTGCTCATTTACCACAGGGAGTCCGCTAATCCGCTTCTCGGAGAGCAACTGCACCACGTCTGTGATCGGAGTTTTTGGCGTCGTCGTGAGGGGATTTGCGGTCATTACTTCCCCTACAGAGTGTGGTTCCATATATTTTGCATACCCTTATTTAAGTTGATTCAGTTAACTGATGTACGGGATGAGTATCAGGCTGGTAGGGCGTTTGAGGGACTTGACTCCAGAAAGCCTCCAACTGATAAAACGCCCGTTCTGGGGGCAAGAAAATGTGGACGATTACGTCTCCAAAATCTTGCAGTATCCAGCTGGCTTCCGAGGAGCCTTCGATACGGAGGGGCTTACGGTCATGATAGACCTCCATAGCCTCTTCGATTCCTTTAGCAATGGCCCGAACTTGCGTCCGGGATAGCCCTGTAACCACCACAAAATAGTCGGCAATGATAGAAGCCTTGCCCACTTCAATTAGCAAAATTTCTTGGCCTTTACGTTCATCGGCAGCTTGGGCACAGGTATAAGCAAGGTCTAGGGAAGATGATTTACTCAAGGATTTAGGGTTACTCCATAGGCGTTTTGGACTTTTTAGAACTCCTCAGGCGCAGAACGGCTCAGCTTCTGTGCAAGCCAGTCATAGGTGCGTTGGGTGCGTGGATGGATGGGTTGTTGATTGTTGCTTAAATCTTCTAAGACATAGAAACAACCTAGCATCGTAGCTTCTTCCAAATTATCCCAGGCTAGCGTACGCACGTGGTCTACATCCGGTCCTTTCCGCATTGGTTCGATCCAATCAGCCAGATAGAGAATCTGGCTCAAGCGGTCCATCTCTGGATTGCCTAAGGTGTGGTTGGCGATAGCATTTAAGACTTGAGTGTCCGTCTCTCCAAAGAGCTCTTGAGCTAACGCAGCTCCAATATCAGCATGAAGCAAGTGAGGATTTTTTTGACATACAGGGTCTACCACGAGCCCAAAACGCTGCGCTTCTGTCAGCAATTTTCGTGGGGGAAAATGTTTGGCTAAATCATGGAGCAAACCAGCCCAGGCAGCCTTTTGGGCATCTTCACAATAGTGGAGCGCCAAGGCATGGGCCGTCTTCTCTACCCCGAGGATATGATCCAGTCGCTTTGGCGAAACGTGGGCTTCCAACCAAATAAGCACCTGAGGCGCATGTGGATTTTGAGAGCACGATAGGTGAAGCTCAGGCATAGCATCAATAACCAGGGATACTACCTATAGTAAAAGAACTATTTGAAAACTACTGAATACATTGAATGGTGCGGTATAGTACTCTCGGTAAAGAAGCTACTAAATGTGAGCTTTTATGGATTCTTCCCTGTTTGTTTACTCAATAGAGTATAAATAGGGTCGCTTCTCTCGTCCCCCATATATGGTGTTGAGGAATGATCACCCAAACCCAATTCAGCCCCGTCCTGAAGCATTCTATTCATTTTATTGGTATTGGGGGGATTGGGATGTCTGGTCTGGCTTACCTCCTCGCGAAAGGGGGGCATAAGATCTCTGGTTCTGACCTACAGCCTAACCCCCAGACAGAAAAGCTTAGCAAAAATGGGGTGTCCATCCATTATGGCCATCGTCCTGATCTTGTAGAGGGAGTCGATCAGGTGGTCTACTCCACAGCCATCGCAGATAGCGATCCCGAATTGATGCGTTCTCGAGCACTTGGAATTGAAGTCCTACATCGGTCTCAAGTGTTAGCAGCCTTAAGTATTTCCAAAAAATTGATTGGCATATCAGGGACTCATGGCAAGACCACTACCACTAGTATGATGGGCACTTTACTCTGTGATGCTGACTTGGATCCCATGGTGGTCATTGGTGCACAAGTGGATTCGCTAGGGGGCAACGCCAAAGCGGGAAGTGGAGAATATCTGGTCGCAGAGGTAGACGAATCAGACCGTTCGTTACTGCACTTCCATCCTGAAATTGCTATTGTGACCAATGTTGAAGCGGACCATCTAGACCACTATGCAGGTATTGATGATATCGTCGATACCTTTCATCAATTTATTTCACAGAGCAAGCACTGGATTGCCTGTTTAGATGATCCCAATATCGCCGAACGTTTGGTCCCCTCCAGTCCAGTCCCGTGGACGGGGTATAGCCTAGATAGCCATCCTTTGGCTCAGTATCGAGCCGATGAAGTCCGCTACGGGGCTGAATGCACGCGGGCACGCATCTGGGAAGGAAAAGAAATCTTGGGAACGCTGGAATTAGGTGTCTTAGGCCGTCACAATCTCAGCAATGCTCTCTCCGTAGTCGCCGTAGCCCGTACCTTAGGATTACCTTTCTCGATCATTGCCCAATCCCTTAAGCGGTTCCGGGGCGCACAGCGTCGTTTCCAAGAGCGCGGAGTACGGGATGGAGTGGTCTTTATCGATGACTATGCCCATCATCCTAGTGAAATTCGGGTTACCTTGGCTACCGCCAAACTTTATCCCAATCATCGGGTAGTGGCTATTTTTCAACCCCATCGATACACCCGCACCAAAGCCCTGCTTACAGAATTTAGTACAGCGTTTCAAGATGCAGATGTGGTCGTTCTTACCGATATCTACAGTGCAGGAGAAGCCTTTTCAGGCATCGATGGTAGTCATGTTGCCGATGCAGTCCGTCAGCACCACCCTAATGTTCACTATTGCCCCAGCCTAGGGGATGTGTCCCAATGGTTGAAACTCCATCTGTGCCCAGGCGACATGGCCGTATTTCTAGGTGCTGGCAACATCAATAGAGTAATTACAGAAATTCTCCAACTCGCCCCTCTGACTCCGAAAGAACCCCTGACCGGGCAACAAGAACACAGCGAACGGGCTCCCGAAACTATGCGGACATGATAGTGATGTTGGCTCCCTCTTTGGCGACCATTCAACCTTCTGTAGTACTCGCCCCCTTTACGGCTTATCAAGTAGGCGGGCCAGCCCAATGGTTTATTCAGCCTAAAAGCATCCCAGAACTCCAATCTGCCTTGGGCTGGGCCAAAGAAAACGACCTACCCATCACTTGGCTCGGCTTCGGCAGTAATGTCCTGGTTAGCGACCAGGGCATTCGTGGATTGGTCATTTGCTTGCGCTCTCTGCAACATATGGAAGTGGAAGGAGATCTCGTGCGGGTTGCAGCTGGGGTTTCCCTGGCCAAGCTCGCCATGAAAACTGCCCGTCTCGGCCTAGGAGGTATGGAATGGGCGGTGGGTATTCCAGGCTCTGTCGGCGGCGGTGTCGTGATGAATTGTGGTGCGCATGGGCAAGACATGTCCGAATCTGTGGTCAGCATCCAGGTAATGACGCCTGAGGGAACTATACAAACCTGGGAAGCGGAAGATCTGGCCTATAGCTACCGAACCTCTTCTCTCCAAACGAAGGTGGACTATGTGGTCTTGGAGGCGACGCTGCATTTGGCGGCAGGGCAAGACCCCAAGGTTTGTGAGGCGCATGTGGAGCGCTGCAATCATTACCGAAAAACAACACAACCCGCTGGTTTTCCCACCTGTGGCAGTGTTTTCCGTAATCCTAAACCCCAAGGGGCGGGCTGGTTGATCGAACGCACCGGACTCAAGGGAACCCGCATCGGCGGAGTGGAAGTTTCTGAACTCCATGCAAACTTCTTTTTAAACCGAGAAGGGGCTACGGCACAGGACATTATTGACTTGATGAAGTACGTTCAGGAGAAGGTCTGGCAACACTGGCAAGTTCTGCTGCAACCCGAAGTAAAACTTCTAGGTGAATTTACTGATACAAAGAATCTATGGCTTCCTGAGCATTGATTGTAGGCCCTAAAGCAGTACAACAAAAATTGAGTGGGCTTGCTCTAAGGTCTTTAATAGGCTAAGTTTGTATGCAACAGATAGTGAGTACACTAAGGTGTGCCCTGGCTCTGTTTCTTGAAAGGTGTAGCATTGCTTTGTTTTTTTAAGTAGTGATGAGTGAGGAGTCCAAATGAAAAAATTTGTATTGATGGGAGCTTTGGCAGCAACGCTCAGCCTATCGCTGGTCCCCAGTGCTTTCGCTGAACCCAATTCTGCTGTGGCTGAACCCGATTCCACGGTTATAGACCAGTATTCCAAAGGTTTGGGAGCTGATTCTGTTTCTCAAGTGTCCTCTGTTTCTGAATTAACGGACGTAGACCCAAATAGTTGGGCTTTCCAAGCGCTGAAATCTCTGGTTGAGCGCTACGGTTGTATCGAAGGTTACCCCAACAAGAAATACTTGGGTAATCGTCCTCTAAGTCGTTATGAGTTCGCCGCTGGTTTGAACTCTTGCTTGGACAAAATTGGTGAACAAATTGCAGCGGCTGTAGCCGACAAAGCAACCAAGGATGACTTGGCTGCGGTTCAGCGTTTGCAGGAAGAGTTCAAAGTTGAGTTGGCTACCCTCCGTGGTCGTGTCGATGCTCTAGAAGCCAAGACCAAAGAGTTGGAAGCTCAACAGTTCTCCACCACTACCAAGTTGGATGGTTCGGTCGTCATGGCTATTCAGGGTGGTAGCGCTGGCGGTAATGTTCAGATCAGTCCTACTAGCTATACTACGACTACGCCCTTTGTAGGAGTAAATGGTGGCGTCGTCCCCGCCGGCACCGTACTCTCAACCAGTATTAATGGTTACGGCCCAGCTACTTTTGGCAACGTTCTTCCTGGTTTCCCTGCTACTGCTGGAGGTGTAGGGTCCCTTCCAGGTCTTACTGCTAATAATTTGATCAATTTGCCCGGTTCCTCAGCAAACACGACCTTCTTCGGTCGCACCACGCTGAACTTCCGTGCTAGCTTCACCGGCAAGGATGAACTATTGATTCGTCTGCGTGGTGTAACTGGTCAAGATATCGGTGGAACCTTCCAAGGTATTGCAGGCGGTTTGGGTACTGCCTTCTATGCAGGTGGTCCTAATGGTGCTTACGATCAATCTTCTATCGGCAATGTGCAAACAAACGGTAATTCTAACGTTTCCTTCGACAAGGTTCGTTACACCACGACCCTGTTCTCAGATAACTTCCGC
>JBAUTB010000017.1:0-22874 GCA_049582005.1 Gloeobacterales cyanobacterium
AGGTCCATTGAAGAAATTACCCGAAGGAGAAATCCGAAATCCTGGCGCAATGTAGTCTGAGGGGAGGTAATTTTCCGGGATGGTGTTTTGGTTACCATCCCGCACTGCTCGGTAATGGGGCGAGAGAATTTCAATGCCCACTTCATTACACTTATCCTGGATATTTTGGTGTAGTTCTGAGTAGGTCTTTGCCATAAGCTTGGGCTTGTGAGTGTAGGCATTGATTTCATAGCTGACGTAAAAATCATCCAGGCTGGTTTGCAGCACAAAGGGCGCGGGTTCTGTCAGGATATGGGACGTAGCATGAGCTGCGTTAATCAGGGCTTCATGCACTTTTCGCCACGGTAAATCATAGCCGAGGGTAATCGTTGTGTGCAGGATGAGTGGAGGTGCTTCGGGGTCTTGAGCCGCAGCGCTGTAGTTAATAATTTGGCTATTAAGAACTGATGCATTCGGAATGGTGATCACCACATTCTTGATCGTGCGAATGCGGGTGACCAGCAGCGTTTTTTCGACAATGTCGCCGACGGCATCCCCAATTTTGACGCGATCGCCCGCCTCACCCGCGCGGGTATAGATGAGAATGACTCCCGCCACTAAATTGGCTACAGCAGAGGATGAACCGAGAGAGAGCAGCAGACCCAGGAAGACGGAAACACCCTGAAAAGCGGGAGAATTTGCCCCCGGCAAGTAGGGAAAAGCAACGATTACGGCTAGGGCAATAATTAAAAACCTGACCAGATTGTTAGTCGGTCTTGCCCACTCTGGATAAAATCCAGGTAAAGTAAAATTTCCCCTGCCAATTTCCGTAAAAATAAATTGAACAAATTTGAGGATGTAGTAAGTAAGAACTACTACCAGGGTAATGATAAATAAATTTGGCAGATACGAAAACAATACCTTGAAGATATCTGCCAAGGCCTCTAGAAGGTAGTGAGACAGAGATGCACCGATTGGCTTTGTCCAAGGAAAAAGACTTAAGTCCAGAAGCACATAGAGATAGAAGATTCCCAGAAAAAGCACTGAACGCAAAACTTTGATAAAACGGATTAGAATATCCGTGATTTGGGTAGCTGGTAAAAGTTCAATATTTTGAATGCGGAGTGCTGGAATTCTGGTACCTTCCCAGGATGCTATCTTTTGAAAAACTCTGTCCCAAATTTGGCTCAATATCCTGAAAAGAATCAAGAGCGTAATCGTCGCCAAAAAAGTATAAAGAACGCTAAATGCAATGTTCTTCAGGCTACGAGATTGACGATATTCTTGAATCGATTTTTTAATTATTTCAAGATATCCAATCGCGAGTCTTTGTCGGCTGATATTGGCAGCTTTGGCATCGGCATCTGTAAGGGTTAAGATGGTTTTCTCCCCAGCGATCAGATTACTCGTGTCTGGCTGTTCTTCAATAATCAGGGAATCAAGTGAAATCGATAGATCTTGGGCGAGGTTTTCAATTCGACTACTCACTACTTTTGCCCGATCCTCTGGGGTGAATGAGCCGACTCTTGACTGAATCACAAACAGCGGCTCACCTGACAAAACAACTGTTGACCCATCGATTTTGGGGGTACTGGTAACACTGTCCTGCGAGTAAGCCAATGGGGTGGCGATGACGATAAAACAGAGCGTCATGACCAAGACAATCAATTCTCTAAATCTTTTTTTGATCATGACACTCATAGATCTACCTATTCCTCAAAAATACAATTGAAACTATTGAACAGGCATCTCTGGGAAGTCATTGGAAGACTGAATCTATCCTGCTGCCATATCGTTGTCTTAGAAAATTAAATTTTTCACTCGCTTCTAATAGCTTTCTATTCAATTCTTCAATTTCTTTATTTTGTTCTTCAACTCTTTTTCCCAGGCTTGAAATTCTGCGCATTCGTCCAATCATTGGAGGCACAGATACAAATAATCCCACTAGGACGCCAGCAGAAAGTGTCAGTAAAACAACCAGACTCATTGGAGCCTGATAACTTAGGTTCAGCAGGTGTATTGCAACATTTGTAGAGTTTTGAGAAGCAAAGATAACTGCAACTATTGCAATAATCAAGCCTAGAACTGTAAAAAATTTCATGCAATGCCTCCGTCGTTTGGAGCTTTGTTTTTCTTGAGCCAAAGAGGCGAAGCGCCTCCCTTGTCTAGAAGTTCGCTAGAAAATTTAAGGTAGGCTCCTGCGTTTCCTCTTTCGGAGTAGATCGATCTTCTTGTACACCTCTACTACTGACCAAAATGAATGGCTAAAGGGGGTTGCCATTCACGGGCTGGGCTAGTGCAAGCATTTATTGTTGTAAAGCAGCAATGATGTTCTCAGACTTGGGAGAACAATGGGCTTTGTCGTGTACTCCTCTTAGATGCAGCACCTACTTATATTTTACAGTCCGCTATAAATGAACTACCAAGATAAAGATATAGAACTTACACCTTAACGAAAAGAAAAAGTGTAGAGACTCCAGATTAGCTTCCGCATCTATTGACAAACGGCAGGGCAAAACCAAGAACGATAGCATAATCGGAGTCTGGCATTTTATTGCATGAGGGTGGAACACCTCACGAAGTTATCCCTAGCCCAAGAGTTTCAAAGCAGCAGCCACCCCAGCGCCAGGGGCAACATCATGCCCGAGTTCGCTCAAAGCCCCTTCAATGGCTGAAAGGACCGTGAGAACATCCCGGTCACAGACAAATCCTAGATGACCGACGCGGAAGATCTTATCCTTGAGCTGGTCTTGGCCCCCGGCTACGGCAATGTCATAGCGTTTTTTGATGATGCCACGCATTTTGTCAGCGCTCACACCCTCAGGGGGCAAAATAGCCGTAACCGCTGGAGCCGCTGCCTTATCCTCTGCCACATAGTTGGCCAGCCCCAAGGCGTTAGCCCCAGCCCGCAGGGCTTCTTTATGGCGATGATGGCGGGCAAAGATATTTTCTAGTCCTTCCTGCTGCATCATCCCCAGGGCTGTTTGCAAGGCATAGATTAAGTTGATGGCAGGTGTAAAAGGCGTGGAAGCATCTTTCAAAGATTTGCGGTACTTCAGCAGGTCAAAGAAGAAACGGGGCATGGTAGACTTTTCGATGGCTTCCCAACCTTTGGCACTGACACCTACAAATCCCAGACCAGGAGGCATCATGTAGCCTTTCTGGGAGCCTGTAGCGACAAAATCGAGTCCCCAATCATCCATCGGTACCTGGGTAGCCCCCAAACTGGTGACAGCATCGACGATAGAAAGCGCACCATGACGCTGGATATAGCCAGCAATAGGTTCTAAATCATTGATAACCGCCGTAGAAGTTTCACTGTGGGTGATGATGACAGCTTTATAGGTACCTGGCGTAGCCAGTGCTTCTTTAACTTGTTCCGGATCAATGGCTTTGCCCCATTCCTCAGATAGGACCGTTACATCACATCGAAAAGCTTTTGCCATTTTGGCCCAACGGTCGCCGAACTTACCATTGACCAAGACCAACACCTTATCTCCAGGGGATAGAGCGCTCACGACGGCCGCTTCCATAGCTCCCGTACCGCTGGTGGCGAGGGTTATTACGTCTCCTTTGGTCTGGTGAAGCCAACGGAGTTTTTCCGTTACGTCTCCAATAACCGCTGAGAAATCCTTCGTTCGATGGCCGATGGGGTGTCGAGCCATCGATAGTAATACAGATTCAGGAACCGGAGTCGGTCCTGGAATCATCAAAAAACCTTTATCTTGCATGGGAGTTTCACTCTCTTGTCTAGCCGCTCGGCGTACAGGTCAAAATCATAGCTCAGTTCTGCCCTTTAGATCATTCTTTGTTCCTATGCCTTGACCGCAAGTCAAGGACTTTATAGAAGCTTTATTTTCCTATTAGGAAGCATATGTATAAATGAATTCAATACTGATAAATACAAATTAACCTGGGGAATTCTTAAACTATATTCTTGTATTGTGCAAGATAAATTATTTTCAGAGTGCTCTAAATGGACCAAGCTATTGAAGTGTCGAGCAAACAAAAGAAGATCAACAAACCGCCTATCTTATTTAACAAAACCCAGAAAATAATTGAACAAATAGAAGCTGAAACTAATGCATCTTTTCTAAGTTATTGGAGCTCTCCAAATGGTAGCGTTTGTCAACATGATGTCAATGGGCTTTATGAGGTACTACAAAAGCTAGGGAATAAAAATGAAATTACCTTATTTGTGAAGTCAAATGGCGGCGCAGGCATAGCATCTTTACGGATGGTTCATCTATTAAGAAACTACACACAACGATTAACGGCTTTAGTTCCCCTAGTATGTGCTTCCGCCGCAACCATGATTGTCTTGGGAGCCGATGAAATTCATATGGGTCCACTTGCCTATCTGACCGCTGTTGACACTTCAATGACCCATGACCTTTCCCCCGTAGATACTTACAATAGCTTAGTATCCGTGAGTCAAGATGAGCTGACGCGAGCCATTGGCCTATGGCGAAAGGAATCAAAAGAGGTCAATTCAAATCCCTATCATTCTTTATTCAACCATGTCCATCCCTTGGTTATCGGAGCTTTAGACCGGGCTAGTTCTCTTTCTACTAAACTCTGCACAGAGATTTTGTCCTATCATATGGAAGATTTAGAAAAAGCACAGCAAATTAGTAGTCATCTAAACTATAATTATCCTTCACATTCCTATCCGATTATCCTCAAAGAGGCAGACCATTTAGGACTCAATGTCAAGCCCCTGAATCCTAAAATCAATAACCTACTTTTGGAGTTAAATAAGCTTTACTCAGAAATGGGACAAAGAGCACTGACTGATTTCGATGAACACAACTATCACAATAATGAGATTTTAAATATCCTTGAGGGGAGAGGTATTCAAGTTTATTATCAAAATGATACGGACTGGCATTACCGCAAAGAAGAACGCCGCTGGGTGCCCATGAATGATAAAAGCTCATGGCACAAGACTCAGCTAGAAGGAAGTAAAGTACAGCGCTCTGTTTTCCATATTAGATAGTTCATTCTTGGATCTGTGTTAGATTGCCTGCTGTGGAGTTTCACCTTTTGGAGGCCAAGCATTCTTGGCAAAATTTGAAGTCAGTACAACGGTTAACCTTCCGTTAGAAGAGGTTTGGAAGGCTCATGAGGATGTGACACTACTGGAGCGTATTGCTCCCCCTTATCCCAAGATTCGTCTGTTAGAACCTAAGGTCGTCTGTGCGTTAGGGACTCGCTTTACGGTCCGGGTAGAACTTTTGGGCCCTGCGGCTCTTGATTGGCAGGTGCAGATTATTCGCTGGGAGCCTCCATCCTGTTTTGTCGATCAACAAGTGAGCGGTCCCTTTTCTTTCTGGGAGCACACCCACCAATTCATCCCGATTTCAGCGGACAAAACGCGCTTGGTGGATGCTGTCAACTTTGAGCTGAATCCTTTTCTGGATGACAACGTGATTCGATTTGGGCTCGAGACCATGTTTCAGTGGCGTATGGAGAATTTGAAGCAAGCCCTATCTCAGCCTTAATACCGTGCCTATAAACACCTCTCTCCGTATCCTCTTGACTCCTCTTGACGAGGGATGATGCCAAAGGCGGTGAGATCGAATTGCTATAAAGACACTTTTAGTTCTTGTCAGGCTTTATAATTTAAGAGAAACATACATTAAGCATGGCTCATGGCATCTCTTCGTCCAGTTAACTTTGATGGTTCTTTCAAATTGGAAGAATCGAAGAAAGAACAGCTATTCAAGCTTTTAGAGAGTCATGCATTCCAACAGCAAATCTGTCGGAATGCCGTGTGTAAAAAAGTTACTTTCTTGGCCTTGATTTTTCAGCCTGTGCCTTATAGCGAGAATACTCCTCACGGAATGAATAGGGAATTTGAGCCTTATTTCAAATCGAAAGAGCATATCATTGTCAATGTTCCTGCTAACTTTATGTTCCAGGCGAAAATCACACAGCCCAGTCGTTTATGTGCCATTTATCGCAAAGAATCTGGGACAGACTAGCTCCATTTATAGCTGTTAATTTATATCTATGCATTTCCCTCCCTATGCTCCATCTGCTCTTCTGAAGA
Source organism: Gloeobacterales cyanobacterium (assembly GCA_049582005.1). Taxonomy (GTDB): domain Bacteria; phylum Cyanobacteriota; class Cyanobacteriia; order Gloeobacterales; family PMM-0068; genus Sivonenia. The sequence continues at coordinate 6,035 of JBAUTB010000017.1, forward strand.
ATGGTTTGGCCATGACCATTCATACGGTTTTCTACTATGAAAAAATCTGGAGGGAGACTATTCCTTACGCAGAGCCAGAATACAAAGAAACTATCTTTCACGGTAAAGACGGGGTTCCTCTCTATGGTTGGGTTGCCTGCCCTCAGAATCCGAAGGGAACGATAGTAGGCACCTACGGCATCACCGGCGATTTAGAGAGCTCTTGGTATTTGAGAATTTTGGGATGTCAGGCATTTGCTCAAGGCTATGCCGTAGTGTTATTTGACTGGCGCGCCCACGGGAAGACGGCCGAGTTGTCCTCTGTTCTTACCTCTGATGGCCTGAATGAAGGAGAAGACTTTGTTCGGATTGCGGCTAAAGCTAAAGCTCTAGGCTGCCCCGCTCCCTTTTGGTTCACAGGATATTCTCTGGGAGGACAACTGGCGCTTTGGGGTATAAAAACAGCCCAAGAGATGGAAGAGCAAGGGCAATTGGCGGCTCTAGGTTTGAAAGATGGAGAATTGGGCGGTGGGGCGGTCATTTGTCCCAACTTAGATTCTCATCGTTCTTTGAACTATCTCGTGCGTCAACCTTTGGGTAAGTATTTAGAAAAGGCGATTGCTAAAGAACTGAAGAAGTTAGCTTGGCAGCTCCATAAATTACATCCTGGTGCTTTTGATACAGAGGCTATTGAGCGAGCCAATAGTATTTTTGGATTTGACCATGAACTAGTAATTGGAAGGTTAGGATTTTCTTCCGTTGAGGAATATTACACGGCGAGTAGTCCCCTCCCTCTATTATCTGGACTTAAAAAGCCCACGTTGATTATCTATGCGGAAGATGACCCCATGTTTCTTCCAGATTTGGTGGGAGAGTTAGAGGCTATTGGTGTGCGGAACAGGGCCATTGATTTACTAATAACGGCTCATGGTGGACATGTGGGCTATGTCAATAGTAAAGCAGGACAAAAAGGTGCAGAGGATCCTCATCGCTGGTGGGTGTGGAATCGCATGCTTCAATGGTGCGAAGGACAGGTCTGATTTTATACTGTGTCATAACACAGACCTGCCACAGAACCTCTATCCTAATCCGGTTCGGCTTTCTACAGTGCCTTGTCAATCCTATGCATCTAGCTCGGTTCCTGTTTATTCAGCATCCGATTTTGCAAATTCAAGGGGGGTAGCGGTAACTTTTTAACGGAATCGGTCTGATCCTCGGTTTTGGATTGATTCATGGAAAGGAGGGCATTTAAAGAACCGGTGATCGAGTTGGGATCGAGGAAAAACACCTTGCTACTGGGACTGCTTCCAATCTTGTTCGAAACTTCTAAGTACTGCTGGGTCAGATAAAACTGCAAGGCTTCTGAGGCTTTAGGGTCACGCAGGGTCTCGGCAAGGGTTCGCAGTGCCATCGCCGTGCCTTCCGCTTGCAGCACCTGTTGCTGGCGGGCGGCTTCGGCACGGGTAATCTGGGCTTGGGCCTCCCCTTCTGCACTGTTCATGGCAGACTGGCGTTCTCCTTCGGAATTGAGAATGACTGCCCGCTTACGGCGTTCTGCGGCCATTTGTTGCTCCATCGAATCAAGGACCGTCTTGGAAGGAGCAATATTTTTCACTTCGACCCGAATCACCTTGATCCCCCAAGGGTCAGTGGATTCATCGAGTTCTAGAAGGAGAGCCTGATTGATTTCTGCTCTCGAAGCAAAAGTCTGATCCAATTCTAGTTTGCCGATTTCTGCTCTCAAAGCAGTTAGCACTAAGTTAGTCATGGCTTGACGGACGTTGGCGACTGCGTAGTAGGTCCGCTTCATATCTACGATCCGCCAGTAAATCACAGCATCCGCTTCCAGGGAAACGTTATCTTTGGTGATGCATTGTTGGGGCTGAATATCAATTACTTGTTCGCGGATCGTTTCTTTAAAAACAATTTGATCGATATAGGGAATAACAATATTGAGACCGGGGGTGAGCTTGGCATGAAAACGCCCTAGTCGTTCTACTAGAGCTTCATCTCCCTGATTAATAATTTTTACCCCTGCCACCAGGGTAACCAAGATAAAAACACCCAGGACTAGTAAAAAGAATTCCATATATTTTCCATCCTTAAGGTTTGAGCTGACTTGATTCGCAGTGATCTGACAGGTCTAAGGGCATTACTTTTAGTACAGTGCCCTCCCTTCCCACGACCATAACTTTTTGACCTGCTCGGATCTTGCTATCCGGCAGTTCACAGCAGGCGTTCCAGGTGCTTCCCTGCAGGGCAATCCGGCCCGTAGAACCAGGCAAAATATCGGTGGTCACAACCGCTTGGGCTTGATAGTAAGGATTGTCCAGGTTGCGACTGGCCTTCGGTACTAAGCGACGAGATAACACAACAAAAATGCCTGAAAGTACAGCAAATAAGAAAAACTGAATGGCCGAACTAGGGACCCATCCTGCGATGACGGCTGTTAAGAGGGCGGCTGTTCCCATAGAACCTGCTACTAAAGCTGGGGTGAAAAGTTCCAACACCCAAAGAAATAGGCCAAAGAGGAGCCAAAGGGGTACGGGCGCAAGGATGTCCATGCTCTAAGCCTAACTCAAGCGTCTTGGGAGGGATGAGGAGCCTTAGAATATTTAAAGTAGGTTCCCTATAGACCCCCTCAGAGACTTTATTCCCGATGGCAAATCCTAGTTACAACCGCAAAGGTTTCGGCCTTAAAGACCAAGTGCGTCCTGAAATTGTGGCTGAGTACGATGGAGGCCTCATTCCTCAAATTCGTGAACAGGGGTACAAATACCAGCGGGGGGGGGTCACGGTTCGCTTAGCTGAAGCCTTCGGTTTTTGCTGGGGCGTAGACCGGGCTGTTTCTATGGCCTATGAAACCCGTCGTCACTATCCAGATAAAACAATCTGGATTACCAATGAAATCATTCATAACCCCATGGTCAATGCCAAGTTAAAGGAGATGGGGATTAAATTTCTGGATTTAGATGAACAAGGCCATCCCAAAGTCAAAGACCTCGGTGTTGTCGGGGAAGGAGATGTTGTCATCCTCCCTGCTTTTGGTGCAGCCGTTAAAGAAATGGAAGCCTTAGAAAATCGAGATATTGCCATTGTCGATACCACCTGTCCCTGGGTGGCCCGGGTTTGGAATCGGGTAGCCAAATACGAAAATGCTGATTTTACCGCTATTATTCACGGCAAATATGCCCACGAAGAGACCATTGCTACAGCCTCCCGTGCTCACTGTTACCTGACGGTCTTAAATCTGGAAGAAGCACAGTGGGTATGTGATTACATCCTCCATGGCGGCGATAAAGCCGTTTTTTACACCAAATTTGAACACGCGCACTCGCCAGATTTTGACCCGGATATTCATCTGGAGCAGGTGGGCGTTGCCAATCAGACCACTATGCTCAAGGGGGAAACCGAGCAAATTGGCAAACTATTTGAGCGCACGATGCTCGAAAAATACGGTCCTCAGGCTCTCTCTGAACACTATATGAGTGCGGGCGATACCATCTGTAACGCTACCCAAGAGCGTCAGGATGCCATGCTCAAATTGGTGGATGAGCCTTTGGACCTGATGTTGGTCGTGGGTGGTTTTAATTCATCGAACACCAGTCATCTCCATGAAATCGGTCTCCACCAAGGTCTGCGTTCGTACCATATCGATAGTCCGAATCGGATTGGACCCGGCAATCGTATAGAACACAAACCCCTGCAAACTTCCCATCGTGGCCCTTTTGCCGTTGAAGAAAACTGGTTGTCGGCGCATCCAGTAACCATTGGGATTACTTCTGGGGCGTCCACGCCTGACCGGGTAGTATCCGAGATCTTAGAAAAAGTGTTCACGCTTCATGAAAGCTTAAATCAGGTATAAAGTTTGCGATCACCGCTTCGAGATCTCTCCTGGAGTGGGATGCAGGCTGAATATTTAAGGACTGCTTTGCTTGGTGGATGCCGCAAAGGAAAGGGATCTTTTGTGACTTTTATTTACGAAATCCAACTTTTAGCGCTTTGCTAGATTAATTCTCTTTACAATACAAAACCAAGTATCCCCAAAGAGAGACGTAGTTTATGGGTATCCCTTTACTTGAGACTAAGTATGTAACCAGGCCGCACCGGGTGGCTTCTATCCCCCAGATGGGCTTTGAAGATGAACCCATAGCCTATAACCGCTATGACATGAAGGACGAGCGGGAATTTCAGAGTTTCCTGTATGCCGCCTATCGGCAAATTTTGGGCGAACAACTGATTCTGGAAAGCAATCGTCAGACCAACTTGGAATCCCAATTGCGCAATGGTGCCATCAGTGTCCAAGATTTTGTACGGGGAATGGGCAAATCTGAGGCCTACCGTCGCTTGATTTTAGAGCCCAATAGTAACTATCGGTTTGTAGAGATTACCCTAAAGCGCTTCTTGGGTCGGGAAGCTTATTCGAAGCAGGAAACGATCAAGTGGTCTATTGTCATCGCCGAGCAAGGCTACCATGCCTTCATTGATGCGGTCGTAGACAGCCCAGAGTACCTTGAAGCATTTGGTACCAATACGCTCCCCTATCAGCGCCGTCCTCTGAGCCAACCCTACAACCTAGTCACTCCGAGTCATGCTGCGGATTGGTTGCCCAGACAAACCGACCAACGGCGTGCCGGTGAGGCCTATACGGGTCCTATGCTTGGCTTTGGAGCTGTTGCAGCCGCAGTATCGACGGCAGCCGTTACTCCTGCTCCTGCTGCTGCTCCTTATGTTTATGTTGCTCCTACCTTCGTGGCGGGCGATGGCTACAAGACCTCTTCCAACTACAACCCTGAGGATGTGGCCAAAGGCTTGATTCCTCTGCTGGATACGAAGTACGTCACCAGACCACACCGGGTTGCTTCCGTGCCCCAGATGGAGGGAGAAGATAGGCCTCTACGCTTCAACCGCTATGACATGAAGGACGAGCGGGAATTTCAGAACTTCATTTATGCGGCCTATCGCCAAATCTTCAGCGAACAACAGTTTATCGATAGCAACCGTCAGACCGATCTGGAATCGCAGTTGCGCAATGGTGCCATCAGTGTCCAGGACTTTGTGCGGGGCCTCGGTAAATCTGAGGTCTTCCGCCGCTTAGTGCTAGAACCCAACAACAACTATCGTTTCGTAGAGGTTTGTCTGAAGCGATTCCTAGGTCGCGAACCCTACAATAAGCAGGAAACGATCAAGCTCTCGATCATCATTGCTCAGAAGGGTTACCACGCTTTCATCGATGCTTTGGTTGATAGTGAGGAGTACCGTGAAGCCTTTGGGACCGATACCCTGCCCTATCAGCTCCGTCCCCTCAGTCAGCCCTATAACTTGGTTACTCCTCGCTTCGGGGCAGATTGGCTCTCCAGACAGCCTGATCAGCGTCGTTTTGGTGAATTCTATGGCGGACCGACCCTGGGCTTCACCCCATCGGTTGTGGCCGATATCAAGATCCCTACCTATGGCGCGACCAGAGAACCTGTTTCCTACAAGACATCCTCCAGCTATAACCCTGAGGATGTGGCCAAAGGTTTGATTCCTCTGTTAGATACCAAGTACGCCTCCAGACCGCATCGGGTTGCTTCCATACCCCAGATGGCGGGAGAAGATAAGCCTATTAGCTTCAACCGCTATGACATGAAGGATGAACAGGAGTTCCAGAACTTCATCTATGCGGCCTATCGCCAGATCTTCAGCGAACAACAGTTTATCGATAGCAACCGTCAAACCGATCTCGAATCGCAGTTGCGCAATGGCGCCATCAGTGTTCAGGACTTTGTGCGGGGCCTCGGTAAATCTGAGGTCTTCCGCCGCTTAGTGCTAGAACCCAACAACAACTATCGTTTCGTGGAGGTTTGTCTAAAGCGTATCTTGGGTCGCGAACCCTACGGTAAGCAGGAGATGATCAAGTACTCGATTATCATTGCCCAAAAGGGATACCTCGCCTTCATCGATGCTTTGGTAGACAGTGAAGAATACCGAGAAACCTTTGGTTCCGATACCTTGCCTTATCAGCTCCGTCAGCTGAGTCAGCCCTACAACCTGACTACCCCTCGTTTTGATTATGAGTGGCGGGCGAAACAGCCTGACCAGCTTCGTCCTGGTCAACGCTACAGCGGGCCAGTCGTACTCATTGGCTGGCGTGCCGCGGTGGAAAATTACACCACGCGCGAGGAAGTTAAGGCAGGGGATAAAGCAGCATTCATGGATATGGCTCTATCCATCCCTAAAGGTGGCTATGGTCAGCCTCTGTCTGCTTGGAATATCAAGATTCCTGATATGACCAACGACCGTACCCCTGAATTGGTGGGTGCTAAGCGTGCAGTTAGTTCCAGTAAGCCTAGTAAGCGCTAAGGGAATGAGCTTCTCCCAGATCGAGGGAGGAGCTCCTTACCGTTCATCCAGGAGCTAGGACTTCGTCCACAAGATCAAGCAAACCCTTGGCTGCTCCAGGTAAACCCATAACGGCCTTTAACCTGGAGCTCATTTTTTCTCTGCGAGGAATATCGGCTAAGAGTTCTAGGGCCCTATCTCCAATGATTTGGGGCGTAAGGATGCCTCGGAGTTCAGGGACTAATTCTTCCTGGGCGCGTATATTAGGCCAAGCCAGGAAACCTAATCGGCGCTCCATGTAGCCATTGATAGTCTTCGCCACTAAAGTTCCTACGCCCGGAAGATTCACCAAAAGTCCTGGCAGTCCGTCCCAAGCGCGCATCGCTTCTAGCCGATTACTGGGGAGGCAGACCAGCATGGGGATGCCAAGAAAACCCAACTCTGCCGTATTCGCGCCAATAGCGGTAATGCAGACGGTACAGCGAGACAATAGATCATAGGCTGGAGACTGGGTCCACAGCTGGACAGCGGTGCCTTTAGGGGTGACCAATTTTGCTTCGGACCCATCTTGTACCAGCATCGCACTGGTACCAAACGTCGCCGCTATATCCCTGTTTTTGGGATTGGCAAAGGAGGCGAGGTATTCTACCGAAGTCGTCGGTGCTACAGGAATTACAAAACGCAGGTTTGGGTTGACGGACTGCATATATTCTGCGGTTCCCATAACCAAGGGAATACCCTGAGAAAGCTTCATCGCTTTAGATCCGGGCATCAGGCCAATCAAAGGCTGGCCAGGCTCCAGGTCGAGCCGTTTTTCCACATGGTCTCTATCCTGGGAGCCGACCCGGACGCCATCGGCCATTAAGTCCCCGATGAGTTTAAATTGACCCTTAAAGCGTTCCTTATGGGAGCTTTTGCTATCGCGGACTGTTTCTGCCTTCAGTCCGTAGCGATGGATGAATTGGGGCCAACGGGCTTGCAATTCGGCGTAAACCACGATCGGATAGCCCAATCGACGACTAATCAGGGCAGAAAATCCCTGGTCTCCGCCTAGAAATATCGTGACGCCTTTGGGATGCCAGTCCCAAGCGTCAGCCGTTTTACCGGTAAGCAAAAACTTGCGGTAATGTTTGGCTGACTGCACCCGGTCTATGCCTGCCATGCTTTGGGCAAACGCTGCTTCCTGACCTGAAGCATTGCTACAGGGCGCAAGTATCACGGATACGCGCACTTCCGGATGGCGTGCCTTAAGTGCTACTACTATGGGACGCACCCAAGTCGCTAACTCGCCAGGTCCATTGGAGAGAATCAGGGCGTCCCAAGTTTCAGGCAAGACAACATCCCCTATAGATAAGGTTCATTGTCCCACGTCCTTCTTGGCCTAACGCTTCCCTGCTTTAACCTTCTGCTTACGCAAACGGATTGACTTAGGCGTGACTTCGACAAGTTCATCATCCGCGATATATTCCAAAGCCCGTTCCAAGCTCATCTGGATCGGAGATTTTAGTTGAACCAATTCTTCTCCCGAAGAAGCGCGCATGTTGGTGAGTTTTTTAGCTTTGCAGACATTTAGCTCTAGGTCTTGGTTGCGGTTATTCTCGCCAATGATCATTCCGGCATAGACCCGCGTACCCGGCGTGATGAAAAAGACCCCTCGGTCCTCAAAGCCCTGGAGCGCATAGTAGGTTGCCTCACCCTCTTCAAAGGAAACTAAAACCCCATTGCGGAGGCCCCCAATGTCACCGATCGAAGGACGATAGTCCAGGAAAGAGTGGTTCATAATTCCTTCGCCTTTGGTGTAGCGAATGAATTCAGAGCGGAAACCAATCAAACCACGGGCAGGGATCACAAATTCAAGTTGGGTACGGCCATTGTCAAAGGCAATCATGTTCTGCATCTCAGCCTTACGTCGACCCAGATTTTCAATCGTAGAACCGGAACCATCATTAGGAACATCTAAGACCAACTGTTCAAAAGGTTCATAGACGTGACCATCGACTTGGCGGAAGATGACCTTTGGTTTGGAAACTTGGAACTCATAGCCTTCACGACGCATGGTTTCAATCAAAATTCCCAGGTGCAGCTCTCCCCGACCGGAGACAACAAAGCTATCGGTAGAATCGGTCTCTTCGACCCTGAGGGCAATATTGGTTTCTAGTTCACGGAACAGGCGGTCTCTAAGCTGACGGGAGGTAACAAACTTTCCTTCCTGCCCCGCAAAAGGAGAATCATTGATCGAGAAGGTCATTTGCAGGGTCGGCTCATCCACCCGAATTAAAGGTAGGGCTTCTGGGTTCTGGGCACAGGCTAAGGTCTCTCCAATATTGGCATCAGCAAATCCAGCAATGGCCACAAGATTACCAGCGGTGGCTTCTTCCAATTCGACGCGGGAAAGTCCTTGGAAGCCTAGAAGTTTGGTGATTCTGCTCTTGGTGATGCTGCCATCTTCTCGCAACAAAGCGATCTGCTCGCCAGCACGGACCGTTCCATTGTGGATCTTACCAATGACAATCCGACCCAAATAGTCGGAGTAGTCTAGGGTTGTCACCTGCAGTTGGAAGGGCTTGCTGACATCTCCGACAGGGGGTGGAACGTGACGGAGAATGCCTTCAAAGAGGATCTTCATGTCATCAGCTTTATCCTCAGGTTCTGCTACCGCAAAACCGGCGAGCCCTGAACCATAGAACACAGGAAATTCAATCTGGTCATCATCGGCGCCAAGCTCAATAAATAGGTCTAAAACTTTATCCACGGCCCGTGCGCAGTCAGCTTGGGGACGGTCAATCTTATTGACAAACACAATCGGCTTTAAGCCCTTTTCCAGCGCTTTTTTCAGAACGAAGCGCGTCTGAGGCATCGGACCTTCATTGGCATCCACAATCAAAAGGCAGCCGTCTACCATGCCCAAAACCCGTTCCACCTCTCCTCCAAAGTCGGCGTGGCCTGGGGTGTCTACGATATTAATTAGCGTCTCGCCGTAGTAAACAGCGGTATTTTTCGAGAGAATTGTAATCCCTCGTTCTCGCTCCAGCTCATTGGAGTCCATCACACAGGTAACGAGCAACTCGTTGGCCCGAAAGACTCCAGATTGTCTCAGCAATGCATCAACCAGCGTGGTCTTACCGTGGTCAACGTGGGCAATGATAGCGACGTTACGAATGTTTTGGATGGTCATGGGGAAAATGCTTTTTGGGAAAGTAACAAAACGTTAAGTATTCCCAGCGTAGCATTTTTAGAGACAGAGCTGTTATCCGGCTAGCGCACAACTTTAGGCTCTCTACATTTTTGAGGAATTAGGTAGATCGAGGTTTTACCCGCCATGCTCAAAAACATTGCTATACCCGGCAAGGTCTAGCTCCACAACGGTTTCAAGCGCATGGAAGCACCGATAGGCTAACTGGGCGCGGCCTTCACGTTCTAACATCGCTTCTAATTTCTCTTTGACGGGGATGAGATAACGCACATCATTGGCAGCATATCGTAGTTGGGCATCCGTCAATTCATGCACTGCTCCCCAGTCGGAAGCTTGAGCGGTTTTATCAAGCTCTGTGCCCGTCAGTTCTAAAACGACATCTTTGAGCCCATGACGATTGGTATAGGTCCGGGCAAGTTTACTGGCAATTTTGGTACAGAAAATCGGTTGGGTTTGAATGCCTAAGTGAGCTTTGAGCATGCCAATATCAAACCGAGCGTAGTGGAAGACCTTGAGGACTTGGGGATGTTCCATAACGCGCTTGAGATGGGGCGCTCCTTTGGCTAAATCTTGGGGCGCGAAACGAACTAAGGCAACGTGGCCTTCCGGCGTGCAGATCTGGACCAAGCAGAGGCGGTCCCTTTGGGGTAAGAGTCCCATCGCTTCAGTATCGATTGCCAGGGTGGGATAGAGCGCAAGCGCATCGGCAGCAAATTCACTCAAGTCCCCATCAAACAATTGAAAGTCTTCAAGCATCACAGGCTCCGCATTATCATTTGCCTCTGGAGCTAGATTAACGGGGAATGGGACCCTCGCACACACCAGACTTCAACGACCCATCTCGCGCTTTAGTTTTTCCAGTTCTTCTTCCATTTCCCAGCGTTCAAAGGCGGAATTTATGGCGTCTGGTTCGTAGCGAGGAGGAGTACGCCAAGACTGTGGAGGTGGAGTGGTTTGCTTCTGCGCCTTCATTTGCTTAAGTTTTTCTTGGACCTCTTGCCGACGGCTATGAATTTTGCGCAAGAGTTCTTCACTTTGGGGGATTTGGGCCTGGATCGCTTCCCTTTTACCCCAGAGAAGATTGCCTTCCCGCAAAAGTTCTGCTTCTCGCGCTAAAGCTCCATCTCTGAGGTCAAAACGTCCTGCCGCTTCTGCTTTCTCTACCCTAAGATGCCATTTCTGAATCTCTTGGGCTGTTTGCATAATCTTCTGGTCAAGCTCTTTTTGTTCTGCGTTGGAACGGTTCAGTAAGCGCTTGGCTTCCTCTTGCTGCTCCTCAAGCTTTTGAGCCAAGACTTCCAATTGTAAGTCAGGATGACCTGCCAGAAACTCATCTAGCCGGGTTTCTAAGAATTTGCTCAATTCATCCCACAGGCCCACCGTATATCTCCTAAGGTTCTCCCAACATTAACACCTTAGTCTGTCCTTCTTGTCCTCCTTGTCGGAGCGTCACTTGATTTTCTGCGATTGACTGGAGCGTCCAGCCAGCACCGACCAGTTCACCAGGGTGGACTTCCCTCACACTTTCTCCACTCTTGATCAGAGCACTCTGACGGTTGCTTCCCGTGCCCACAATACCCACCAAAGAATGCGTGGGGGCAACACTGGCTACCGTTTGTGGTTGAGGCTTGACTTGAGGTGAATTATTGGCAGAGGCTTGTGTGTTTTCGACCCTTTGAGCGGTTGGCGCTGTGGTCTGAAGCGCATTCAAAGGCGATGGGCTAGGAGTAGCTGTTTGCATTTGGATGGGCGGGGGCAAAGGAGGCGAGGCCCCATTGGCTTTGAGTGGACGGAAGGACGGAGGGGCAGGGAGAATCCGGGGCAGGGGAGGAATATTGTAGCGCTGAGGGAGGGCTACAACGGGCTGAACTGCCTGAACGTTGAATTGAGTAGGAGTTTGCGGGGCCTGCGCAACTTGGGTTACCGCTTGGGTAAAGGGCACGGTAGGCGCTTGGCCTCCGGTCATGGGGAAAGACTGTTGGGAACCAGGAGGCAGGGCAATGACAGGGCTAGAGGACTGGCTGATCTTCACAGAAGGGAAGAAGGGATTGGCTTTATTGCCCACCTTGCTCCCCAGGGCTGTCTTGGTAGTTTGAATGTCTTGTTTGTAGCGCTGAAGAATTTTTTCTTCTTGGGTGACAGTGGAGGTATCTGTAGAAGCAGGAGCTATGGGCGTTGACGCAGGAGTTTGTAGGGAAGAAGGCTGAGTCGTAGAAGCATCTTGGGTGGCGGTGGAGGTACCTGTAGAAGCAGGAGCCACGGGCGTTGGCGCAGGAGTTTGTAGGGAAGAGGGTTGAGTCATAGAAGCGCCTTGGCCCTTCCCTGACATGGTGGGATTCATCTGAGTCCACCAAAAAGAACCTGCCAAGGTTATAGAACTCAAAGCTGTAGCCAGGAGTAACCATTCGCCGCGAGATACCTGTTTGAGGCGTTCCACCGCTGCTTCTTCTTCTATAGGTTCCTCCTTCTCAGGCGGTAGACCATTCCAATCCATGTCGGAGGTGGACATCAAGGAGGACTCTACCCCTGAAAATATTTCATCGGCAACTCGGTCTGCCTGCAATTCAAGTTCTTCCCAGCTAGGCAATTTTCCCACGGCGTATGCTCTCCCCCAAATATTTTACATACTTCAGGTTTCCACCAAAATAAGGCAGGACTATCATTTTGACTCAACAGCAATAGATGAATACCCTAAGATTCTTAAAGTATGCCCAAAGTATGCCCAAAGTATGCCCAAAATGCTGACGGCAAAATCTGGAGCTGATCATGTATGAACGTCCGGATATCCGCAAAAAAATCGAACTAAGCTGTGTCGGTCCTGCCACAACGCAAGGGACAGTGGAACAGGCCTGCCGGGAAGTAGATTACTACGGTTTTATTGGTTTAAGTGTTTTTAGTCGTCATCTGGACTATGCCGTGGACGTGCTACACGCTAAGCGTATTCCGGTAATAGCCGTGATCAGTTATCCCTTAGGGATAAGCAGTGCTCAAACCAAGCTCTATGAGAGTCAGGAAGCCGTTTCCAAGGGAGCCGATATCTTAGAAGTCAGTTTGCCTTTGGGCCTATGCAAAACGGGCGAGGGAGAAAAGCTCTACCATGAGTTAGCGCCCATCATTGTAGAAACGCAGGCAACCATACGGGCTGTGATTGAGTTGGCGGTCCTTGATGAACAGGAAATAGCCCTTGCGGTGGAAGTAGCCCTTGATGCCGGGGTGCAAGGTATTAAGACAGGCAGCGGGTTCGGAGGAATCGTCAGCGCTGATAAGATACGGGCTCTGGCAGCCCTAGTCAAAAATCGGGTCCCGATCAAGGCTAGTGGAGGAGTGAATGAATTGCAACAGGGATATGCGCTTTTAGAAGCTGGCGCTCAATGTCTAGGTACTTCTCGGGGAGCTGTTTTGGTCGATGCTCAACGGAAGCAGGGAACAGGAGAAGCCTCCTAATTTCCAGATTGTCTTAACTCCTCCGGCTTCAGTAGGCCCTGGGAGAGAAGCTATCCTAGATGATGTCCAGGGCTGGCCGCTATCGAGTTTGATATCCAGTCTTATGGGAATAAAACAACTCATTATGATGCGCTCATTAGCTGAGAACCCCCTTCGGGATAGTTTACGTGGTGAACGGGCGGCTACCCCTGTTGTTATGGTAATCTTCGGTGCTTCGGGGGATCTAACCGTTCGAAAGCTGATCCCTGCTCTTTTCGACCTCTGTTGCGAACGCCAATTGCCCGGCCAGTTCGCGGTAGTCGGGTTATCCCGCTCTCCACTCTCTCATGAAAAATTTCGGGAGCGCCTGCAGAAAGGAGTCCATGACTTTGCTCGCAATAAAGATGCTCCACCCCAGATATGGGAGACCTTCTCAAAAGGTATTTTCTACCTTTCAGGAGATTTAAAAGATCCCCAGACCTATGAAGAGCTCAAAACGTTAATGGCCCAAGTGGATAAGGAGCGAGGGACAGCTGGCCGTCGGCTCTTCTATCTGTCTACTTCTCCCAACTATTTTCCGATCATTTTAGAACAATTGAGCCAAGCGGGGATGCTAGCAGACCCAGAAACCAGCAAAGTGATTATTGAAAAGCCTTTTGGGACAGACCTGGAGACCGCGCAATCCCTCAACCAAAAAGTGCTTTCGGTGGCGCAGGAACGGCAAGTTTACCGGATTGACCATTATTTAGGTAAGGAAACCGTTCAGAATCTATTGGTTTTCCGCTTTGGGAATGCCATTTTTGAGCCCCTGTGGAGCCGGAACCATCTTAGCCATATTCAAATTACGGTATCGGAAACGGTGGGTTTAGAAGGCCGAGCGGGTTATTACGAACAAGCTGGCGCCCTCAAGGATATGGTTCAGAACCACCTCATGCAGTTACTTTGTTTGGTCTGTATGGAACCGCCTGTAGCCTTTGATGCCAAGAGTGTGCGGGATGAAAAGGTCAAAGTGCTGAAAGCTCTGCGGTTAGAGGGTGGGATAGGACATGCCCTCAACCGTTCTGTTGTTCGGGGCCAATATGCCTCCGGTTGGACGGGGAGTGTAAAAGTTCCTGGCTATCGGGAAGAACCTGATGTGCAACCGGATTCTTCTACGGCTACCTATGTTGCTCTGAAGTTTGCCATTGATAACTGGCGCTGGAAAGGAGTCCCTATCTATCTGCGCACCGGCAAGCGGCTAACAAAACGGGTATCTGAGATTGCTCTGCAGTTCAAAGATGTGCCGCTGCAACTCTTTCCTGAGGAAGCCCCTTCTCCCAACGTGCTGGCTTTGAGAATTCAACCGGACCAAGGAGTTTCTCTTCGGTTTGAAGCTAAGCGTCCAGGCCCGAAGATACAGATGCAGCCCGTAAATATGGACTTCCGCTATGGGAGCGCGTTCGGCATGGAGACGCCAGAGGCGTACGAACGGCTTTTGTTAGACTGTATGGTAGGTGATCAAACCCTCTTTACGCGGGCTGATGAGGTGGAAGAAGCATGGCGGGTTGTGACCCCTGTGCTGGAAGCCTGGAAAAACAACAAAGTCCCAGTCTCATTTTATGAATCAGGTAGTTGGGGGCCTATGGAGGCAGACCGCCTAATTCAACAGGATGGATTTCGGTGGCGTCGTTTGTAGCGTTTGTGAGAAAAGCCATAAAGAGCGATAAGGAGAGTAAAAAATGAGTGCTGTAGTCCCTTTATCTGATGTGCAAACAGTTCCCGTTGCGAGTATTGAACAAGAGCTCCGTCATATTTGGTCAGAAGCAGGAGCTACCCGTGCGGCTACATTTAATCTAATGATTTATCGGCCTGTAGCACCTGTTGGTGGTTTGGATGAAGTGGTAGGGGTAGTCACCGCCCAAAATCCTTGCCGGGCCATCGTGCTTTTTCCTTCCGAGGAGAAAGGGTTATCGGCCCAGGTAGGAGCCTATTGTCCTGCTTCAGGGGGGAAGAGCGCTTCGGTATGTTGCGAGTACATTACACTCCAAGTAGGGACTAATGCTCCTTTAGGCCAACTGCGGAGTCTTTTGCTTTCTCTATTGATTCCTGATCTCCCGGCAGTGCTTTGGTGGGATGCTCCGATTAATGTTGAAGATGCTTTGTTTAAGGGCTTGGAAGACCTCAGCGAACGTCTGGTCTTTGATTCTGCCCAACTCAAAAATCCGGTAAAAGAAATGCCTCCGCTCGCAGATAGAATCCATGCCGCCGGGAGTTCTAGAGTCTTCAGCGATTTGAATTGGTCTCGCCTATCTCCTTGGCGCGAATTGAGCGCTCAAGCCTTTGATGACCCAACCACAAGAGAAGCTCTATTTAGTTTGAATCGGATTGACGTTCAATATGGGAAACCGTTCGAAAATGAAGCTTGGCTCTATTTAGTCTGGTTAACAAGCCGTTTGGATTGGACCTATAAGAGCCACGATGCAACTGAAACTGGACTCCTGCTCCACTTCTTGAATGGAGATGCCCAGCTAGATGTCAATTTCGAAGAGGCCCAGACTCCTGAGCAAGAGCCTTTCTCTGCCCACTTAGTCTCCAACCAATTTGGAACGACCGTGATTCGCAGTTCTGATGAAGGTCATCACGGCTGTTTGCAGATCGATATGGAGGGTAGGGGCACTTCCCAGGTCTGTCAGCTTGCGCCTGATGATGAAGATTCCCTGGAACAGCTCCTGAGCCATGACCTCTACACCCGTAAGCAAGACCATCTCTGGGAAGAAGTGGTGGTTGCTACGGCTGAAATTTACCGGAGCCTCGCCCCTTAGATGCCCCACTTAGAGGTTCTGGATACCCCCTCCGCCGTCACCGAGCGAGCCCTTGAAGTTTTTCTGACTACGGTGGAGGAAGCTGTCCAAAAGCAGGGGCGCTGTTCCGTGGCCCTCTGTGGAGGCTCTACGCCTCAAGCGTTATACGCTCAACTCGCGCTTCGTTCGGATGTGCCGTGGGAAAAGGTGCATTTTTTCTTTGGCGATGACCGATATGTTCCCTATGACCATCCCAACAGTAACTACCGAATGGTCCAGGAAGTCCTGTTCTCGAAAGCGCCTATCCCTCCAGAGAATATTCATCCAATACCTGTAGGAAAGACGGCCGAAGAAGATGCACAGGCCTATGCGGCCACGCTGGCCGACTACTTTCGACCAGAACCCCCTCGCTTTGACCTCATTCTCTTGGGGATGGGGAATGATGGGCATACGGCCTCACTATTTCCCGGAGATGAGTCCCTGGAAGCTACGGGGGTGGTTACGGTAGCGCATCCCCGCCTGAGTGAAGAAGCGATCGCGACGGCTCCTGTCCGTTTAACCTTTACCTTTTCCACACTGAATCAGGCGCATAAGGTGCTCTTTCTGATTACGGGCAAAGCTAAACAAAAAATTCTGGCACAGGTCTTAAAAGGAGCGGGTGATTTTCCGGCTGGGCGGGTTAGACCTTTGGGTGAACTGCTCTTTATCATCGACCGAGCCGCTAGCTCTGCTTCTGACTAGATATTTGGGTCATTTGGTTCGTCCGCTCGATGCGGATTTGTTTCTTGGTGCTCTCCGGTAGCTGTTTGCCTATAGTAAGGGCCTGATCAAAGAAAGCAATGGCCTCTGCTGGCTTGTCCTGTAAAGCAAAAATTTGACCTTTAAGATAGAGTAGATCCGGATTCCGGGAGGCTGCCGCCAAGGCTTTGTCTACCATGGCTTGAGCTTTTGGATAGGCTTTGGTATCTCGATAAACTAGAGCTTGTCCTCGATACGATAAATAGGGTGGTCCGGCTTTGCGGAATTCTTGGAGCGCGTTGTCATATTTGTTCAGGAGCGTGTCGATATAGCCCACCAATAGATTGATTTCTGGATCATCGGGAGCAAGCTGCTTGGCCTTATCTATTTCCAAGAACATGGA
>JBAUTB010000018.1:0-5778 GCA_049582005.1 Gloeobacterales cyanobacterium
GCCAAAGCCTTGTGTCATAATTCCAAGTTATCCTAGGTCCAGTGAGGTCACTATTTTCTAGCTCCATCTGGGCTGGGCAGCGATTTCTACATTAAATCTTTCTATTTTTCGAAGTGCCCTCAAGGTATATCGTCAGTCGGTTTTGAAATATGCCTTTGAAGGCAAGCTTACTGAACAATGGCGAGAGGCTTATGCTGACCAATTAGAATCGGCTGATCAACTGCTAGAGCGTATCCGGCAGGAACGTGAAAACCTCTATCAACAGCAGCTAAGTGAGTGGGAAGAAGCGGCTAAAGCTTGGGAAGAAAATGACAAGGAGGGTAAAAAGCCTAGTAAACCTCCAATGCCTTTGAATATCTCTCCCTTACTTGAAGAAGAATTAGTGAATTTACCGGATTTACCAGAGACATGGTGTTGGATTAAACTATCTGTCTTATCTGAAAGGATTCAAATTGGACCATTTGGTTCTTTATTACACAGATCAGATTATGTTAGCAATCAAGTACCAATTGTAAATCCAGTTCATATTAGAAATCAGCAAATTGAACCAGATTGGAGTTTGACGGTTACCCAAGAAAAGGTAAACGAACTTTCCAATTACATTATGTATCCTGGCGATATTGTCATGGGACGAAGAGGAGAGATGGGTCGATGTGCAGTTATAACTCACAAGGAAAGTGGTTTCTTGTGTGGTTCAGGAAGTCTTTTCATCAGACTACTACCTAGCGTCAATTCACTTTTTTACTGCTACTTATTAGGCTCACAAAGATTAAAAAATTATTTATCAGACCAAAGTGTTGGAACTACGATGCAGAACCTTAACCAAGAAATCATTCATAATCTTCCTGTTCCTTTATGTAGCTCAATAGAAATGCAAAAAATTGTTGAAGAAGTTGACAGAAGGACAACCTTGATAACTGAGGTAGAGAATACTATAGAAGAAAATCTTCTAGAATCTGGAGTTTTAAGGCAAAGTATACTCAAAAGGGCTTTTTCTGGACAACTAGTACCACAAGATTCTAGAGGTGAAAATGCAGCAGTGTTACTTGAAAGAATTAGGGAGAGTAGAAGACACCAAGAAGAAAATCGAGTTTCTGTACCTAAACCTAGAAAGCAAGTTGTTATGAAGAAAGATTTGTCAATTATTGAAGTACTACAAGAACTGAATGGTTTGGCAACAGCACAGGATGTTTGGCGACGCTCTAAACACCAAGAAGATATAGAGGGTTTTTATGCGGAACTCAAAAAGCAGATAAACAATGGTGTGATTGAAGAAGCAGAAGAATTGAGAGAAGAAAAAAAATCCTACTTAAGACTAAGAAATGAGAATTGATAAAGTCTATATAGAAAATTTCAAGAATCTGATCAATTTCGAAATTGATTTAGCTGAAGGCTTTATGGAGACAGTACTTCTTGGTCAGAATGCTACAGGCAAATCGAACCTAATTGAAGCGTTAGTTTTGATATTTAAATATCTAGACCTTGAGGGAATGCCAAGCTTCTCATACAAAATTGAATATGTTTGTCGTGGCCACAAAGTCAAAATAGAGTTTGATACTAAACGCAGTTTCTACATAGATGATAATAAGATCACGATAAAAGATTTCTATGCCAGAAAGAACGAGTATTTGCCCAAATACGTATTTACCTACTATTCCGGTGTCAGCAACAGGTTAGAAGAACATTTTAATGATCATCAAAAGAAATTCTATGACAAAATCATCAAACCTAATGTTGATGCCGCAGAAATCGAAGACCTGCGTAAACTCTTTTACGTCCGTCTAATTCATAGCTACTTTGTTCTTTTAGCTTTTTTCTCTTTCGAGGATAACGAATCAAGCCATTTCTTAACGAAGTATCTTGATATTGACGATCTAGAAAGTATTCTGTTCATTTTAAAAGATCCTGAATGGAAAGGCAATGATGACCCAAGGTTTTGGGGTGCAACTGGTTTAGTAAAAGATTTTTTGGATAAAGTTTGGAATTATTCAACAGCACCTATTTATTATATTGAGAAATATTCTCTAGATTTTAGAAAGCAAATAGATCAACCAAGACTATATCTTTATGTTAGTGATAAAGATAAGCTTAAGGAAATCGCCAAATTCTACACAACTAATACCGAATTCTTTAAAGCACTAGAAAGCACCTATATTTCAAATCTAATTCAGGAGATCAAGGTAAAAGTCAAGAAGCGAAATATCCGAGGTGAATTAACTTTTAGAGACTTGAGTGAAGGGGAACAACAATTACTTACAGTTTTAGGATTGTTGAAATTCACGAAGGATGAAGAGTCACTAATTTTGCTAGATGAGCCGGACACTCATCTTAATCCTCTATGGAAATGGCAATACTTAAAGCTATTACAGGAGGTGGTTCAAAAACATGAAACAACGCAAATAA
This sequence comes from Gloeobacterales cyanobacterium, assembly GCA_049582005.1. Classification (GTDB taxonomy): domain Bacteria; phylum Cyanobacteriota; class Cyanobacteriia; order Gloeobacterales; family PMM-0068; genus Sivonenia. Next base: position 2,404 of record JBAUTB010000018.1, read on the forward strand.
TTCTGAATACTCATGATCCTTTAGTCATTGGGAGCATGACCAAAGAACAAGTAAGGATTTTCAGAAAAGATGAAGATACTGGAAGAACAATCGTATTTGAGCCTGAAACTGATCCCAAGGGTTTAGGTGTGGCTGGTATCTTAACTAGCGAGTTGTTTGGTCTCCCTACAACTTTAGATGAAGAAACACAGAAAGCATTAGATGAAAAGCATAGATTAACTGCCAAGCAACAGCAAGGAGGCTTAAGTGATGATGAAAGGAAAGAATTAGATAATGCTCTCCATAAGTTAGAGGGACTGGGATTTACAAGAACATTCAGAGATCCTCTTTACCAGAAATTCGTAACTGCTTGGCATCAACAGGAAAGATTTAAAAAACCTGTTCTTACTCCAGAAGAATTGAAGAGTCAAAACGAACTTGCACTCTCGATTCTCAACAAAATAATGGAGGAAGAGCATTGAGGTATATTCCTTTAAAAGAAAAACCTCTTCCTGGAAATCTTAGTAGGTGGCTTGCTAAAGCTGAAGAATTAACTCAAGAAATTATTGCTGAAACAGACCCTGAAAAACGAAAAAAAATTATCAATTCAAATAGTAGCGTTTGGGGGAATCCCACACTTAAAAAGTACTTAATGTCTTTATCTGAAAAGAAGTGTTGGTACTCGGAAGCCAGGGAAGTTTATTCCCATTATCATGTAGATCATTTCAGACCTAAAAACGAAGCCTTAGATTCAAATGGAGTCGATCAAGGTGGTTATTGGTGGCTTGCGTTTGACTGGAAAAATTATCGCATTTGCGGAAGTGTCGGAAATACCAAAAAAGGAAGCAGATTTTGTGTTTTAAGGAATAGAGCGAATTACCACTCAGATCCATATGACGATGAAATTTTTTATTTCCTTGATCCTACCGACAAGAATGACCCTTCAAAGCTTGCATTTGACGAAAGCGGCGCTATTAGGCCTTCGTCAAATGATGAAGACGAGTGGGATTACAAGAGAGCAAAATATACAATCGATGAGCTGGATCTGAATTATGAGCTATTAAAGGAAGCAAGAAAAGATTTATGGGATGCCTGTGATTCTTTAATTGGCGAACTTCAAAATCTAATGAGGGAGTTTAATAGCAATCCTTCTGTATCAAAGAAAGGGAAAATTGAATCTAAGTTAGAAGAGCTAAGAAATCTGACCAAACCAAAAACAGAGTTTTCTGCGGTTGCAGTTAACTGCTTACTATCTTCAGGAATTGAGTGGGCTCACAAAATAGCGTTGACAGCTTAAGGCGGAAATGATGTTTAACTCTCAATCAATTGTAGCTAAAGTCTGGAACTTCTGTAATATTTTGCGCGATGCAGGAGTCAGCTACGGTGACTATTTAGAACAACTCACTTTTCTGATTTTCCTCAAAATGGCGGATGAATACGCCAGACCACCTCATAATCGTGATCTAGGAATTCCCGCTGAATACACCTGGCAAAGCCTAAAAGCTAAACGTAGCGATCAGCTTGAGGCTCACTACACCAAGTTGCTCCGTGAATTGGGCAAGAAAAAGGGAATGTTGGGCAAAATCTTCATTAAAGCCCAAAACAAAATTCAAGATCCAGCCATGTTGTCTCGCGTCATCGAGATGATCGACAACGAAGCCTGGGTATCTATGAGTGCCGATGTCAAAGGCGATATTTACGAAGGATTGCTGGAAAAAAATGCCGATGACACTAAGTCTGGAGCAGGACAGTACTTCACTCCTCGCGCCCTTACCAAAGCAATGGTGGAATGCCTACGCCCTGAACTCGGTAAAACGATTGCTGATCCTGCCTGTGGTACGGGTGGCTTCTTTCTAGCCGCCTATGACTTCATTCACGAAAACTACAAGCTGAATGAGTCCCAAACACAATTTCTCAAACATGAAACCTTCTATGGCAATGAAATTGTCTCCAGTACCTACCGCCTATGCTTAATGAATTTATTCCTACACGAGATTGGTGAAATTGACAAAGAACCAACCATTTCTCTCAGCGATGCACTAGTGCAGCCACCTACCCAACATTTTGACTTTGTATTGGCTAATCCCCCCTTTGGCAAGAAAAGCAGCATGACCTTCTCCAAAGAGGAAAAAGAGCAAGGAGAAGATCTGGTCTATAATCGTCCAGATTTTGATGCAACGACGTCAAACAAGCAGCTTAATTTTGTCCAGCATATTCGGACAATGCTAAAGCCAACTGGAAAAGCAGCAATTGTAGTACCCGACAACGTGCTGTTTGAAGGGGGAGCCGGAGAAACGGTTCGTAAGGCTCTACTTCAGAAAACCAATCTTCACACCATTCTGCGTTTACCCACTGGCATCTTCTACAAGTCAGGTCTAAAAGCAAACGTTATCTTCTTCGATAACAAGCCTGAGTCTGAAGCGCCCCAGACCAAAGAAGTTTGGTACTACGACTTCCGTACCAACGTTCACTTCACCCTACGAAAAAATCCCCTGAAATACAAGGATTTACAAGATTTTGTCAACTGCTATAACTCCAAATATCGTTCTAAGCATCAATCAGCTTGGTCATCCAAAAAATCAGATGGGCGCTGGCGTAAGTTTACCTACGATGAATTGGTTACCAGAGACAAAACAAGTTTAGACATTTTTTGGCTCAGGGATGAGAGCTTGTATGATCTAGACAATCCGCCAGAACCCGATTTGCTAGCCGCAGAGATCATTGAAAATCTTGAAGCAGGTTTAAATAGCTTTAGAGAGATCTTGAATGGGCTTGGTGGTGAGGATGTGCCGTGAAGTTATCGGTGTTAGCGATCACGGCATAACAAATCGATGGAGCCGACCGCTGAAAGGTTATTTGTTGGCACCAAAAGTGATCTGCGGCGGCTCATCTCAATCGTTAGCTGGCTTCGCTGAAAGTCCTTGCACTCTTCCCTGAGGATTACCTGTTAAGCCGAAAGTGCCTAAGAAATGTTCTGTTAAGATAATCGCTTGAGTCTGGTTTGTTGTTGAGAAAGCACCCAGGAAAATGTTGGTGAGGGTAGTGGCGAAGGGCAATCCTCCGAAGGAGAGGCTGTGCCAACGGTGAATCCGAAAACGCTCAGAAGGTTGGTGGTGAGGCAAAGATTCGGCATGTAAAATCTAGGTACTTACAGCAATAGTTACCATTGTGCCTGCTAATGTCTGTGTCTACGAACCTGCACATCAAGCTATTGGGAGAATTTTGCCTCATGTCCGATGGACGATCTATCACTGGGGTGAATTCAGAACGGTTGCAGGCATTGCTGGTCTTTATTGTGTTGCACCGGGACGCACCACAACTCCGGCAACAGCTAGCTGTTCATCTCTGGCCCGATGCGACCGATACCGATGCAAAAGCCAATTTGCGGCGACGGTT
>JBAUTB010000019.1:0-2413 GCA_049582005.1 Gloeobacterales cyanobacterium
CACACCTTAGCCAAAATGCCAAGAATAGGGTTGCCAATCTGGCATATATTCTCTTTTTAAGTCAGCGGACTGCCTGCAAAAATATAGAGAGTTATCTAAACACATTTTTGTTTAGACTAATGTTACAAGGTAACCGTTCAGGGGGTAAGAACAGGAATGTGAATTCCAACCGAAGTCATCCTCTGGTAATCTAACCAATTATGGATGAGCAACGCCCCAGCAACCCAGATGGGATTCCTCCCGAAGACTGGGAACGCACACCAGCTAGCGTCAAGCAGTTAGTTGGACTGCTAATCCAGCGTCTAGAGAAGCTGGAGCATCAATACCACGACTTACAAAATCAGCACCAGGACTTACAAAATCAGTATCAGTTGCTGCAAGAGCAATTCAATCGCAACTCATCCAACTCCGCTCAATCACCCTCATCAGACCCGCCACAGGTAGAGAAACGTCGTCGCGTCAAAAGTGACAGAAAGCGAGGGGGCCAAGCTGGCCATAAGGGTCACCATCGCCCTTTGTTTGCCGCTGAGGAGTGTGCGTCTGGCAGCGACCATTACCCCGAGACTTGTGTCAGCTGTGATGCCTCCCTGAGTGGGGAAGACCCCAACCCCTATCGGCATCAAACCGTAAAGATTCCCCCGGTGGTCCCTCAGGTCCATGAATATCGATTGCACCAACGAGTGTGCGGCCAGTGTGGTCAGACCACCCGTGCTGGGTTGCCGACAGGGGTGTCATGCCAGGTCTATGGGCCCCGAGTGGCTGCCACAGTAGGGGTGCTCAGTGGGATGTATCGACACTCTCAGCGGATGGTGCGACAGGCCATGGTGGAATTGTTTGGCATCCCCATGGCCTTGGGGAGTGTTAATAATCTGCGCAAACAGGCAAGCGAAGCGGTTGCCGAACCTGTGGAAGCGGCCAAGGAATATGCACGGCAACAACCTGTTGTCGGGTCTGACGAGACCAGTTTTCCTCAGGGCAATGTCGATGGTCATAATCCTAATCAGTGCAAAGGCTGGCTATGGGTTGTCGTTACCCCCTTAGTGACCGTGTTTCAAGTTTTTCTGAGTCGCTCCCAGCAGGCAGCGCAAGCACTACTAGGAGAGACATTCGGGGGCATCTTGATTTCAGATCGCCATAGTGCCTACCACTGGGTGGCGTTGGTTCGTAGGCAGGTGTGCTGGGCTCACTTGAAACGAGACTTCACTAAAATTGCTGAGCGCACAGGGGTCTCTCAAGCCTTAGGTGAGGCCCTGCTCGAGCAAGAAGAGAAGCTATTCGAGTGGTGGTATCGGGTTCGCGATGGCTCCTTAACTCGCAGTGAGTTCATGGAGGCGGTCAAGCCGATACGCAAGCAGGTGAAGTTGCTGCTCACTGAAGGAGCTGGCTATGCGATCGGGCCAAAAGAGAAGACCCCCCTGGCAAAAACGGTGCGCACCTGTCGACGCTTGTTGAAGGTGGAGCCTGCGCTCTGGCTATTTGTCAGGGTAGAGGGAGTGGAGCCTACCAATAATGACTCAGAGCGAGCGCTGCGGCCTGCTGTGATCTGGAGACGAGTCAGCTTTGGATCCCAGACAGAAGAGGGCAGCACTTTTGTGGCCCGGATGTTGACGGTGGTAGCGACACTGCGGGCTCAAAATCGTAATGTTCTGGAGTAGATGACTCAGGCGTATCAGGCTGCTCGTGAGGGTCAACCAGCGCCTTCTTTATTGCCCCTACCAAAACGGGCTCTTGCACAAGATCAGGACTTATTTGCTGCCTGAACCCTGTGGTCGGTTACTATAATCATCATCCTACTCAATCTGAATTGTATATGACACTCGTACTTTACCTAAAGTACCGACAATAGTGTAGCCAATTTGGCAGGTAATTTGTCATCCTCAAAAGTAAGGTGAATTCGATTATGTACATGGCTACAAATATGGGCAAGTAAATAGCCCATATCTAGCTGTAGATATGGGCTTGAGGCACCTAAATTTTAATTCCCAAGAAAGAACTTCAATTTAGAACCATAACTTCTTAGGTATTGAGCTGGCCAATAACAGAACCATTGGCAGCAGTAGCAACTGCTGGACTCAAATTTCCAGACAAGATACCACCTGTACTAGCAGCTCCCGCCGCAGCAAATTGTCCGACTACGGCAACGTTTGACTGAAAGGAAAGAATGTTTCCAAGACCACCGATAACATCCTTTTCTTCAGAAACGACTTCTAGCACGCTTAAATCAGAAATAATCATAACTATTCTCCAGTTGTCTCATGTGATTAACAACCAACTCTGGTTGTTAATCACACCTTAGCCAAAATGCCAAGAATAGGGTTGCCAATCTGGCATATATTCTCTTTTTAAGTCAGCGGACTGCCTGCAAAAATATAGAGAGTTATCTAAACACATTTTTGTTTAGACTAATGTTACA
>JBAUTB010000020.1:0-19807 GCA_049582005.1 Gloeobacterales cyanobacterium
TATATCGAGGGGGAGTAGGAGTGAACGAGAACGTGCGGATGAACTTTATTAATCCGAGTGAGAATGAAAGACTGCTTATCTGGGCGCGCCATAGGGCAGCAAGGGATGCGCTCTCCTTCGAGGAGGAGCAATCTCAAGAGGAAGAGAAAAACCCGTTTTCGTTAGAAGGGGACAAGGGAGTGTCAGAACCCGCGTAAGCGCGTGAGATCACTCCCAGACACAGGACGCTCAATGTCTTGGGGGGATCGAACGGAATGGAAATTATGGCTTCCTGATTTATCGATTTTTCAGCCTGTCACTCGCGCTAAATCAGCGCTTGATTTCTGACCTCATCGAAGCTGTACTCTCTGGTCAGGAAGCCATTTTCATAGACTGTCTCTAGCTTACTAAGAGCGTTCGTCTCCTCCGTTTCGGCTACGGTCTGATAGGTTCCCTCTGTCTTGATTAAGTCTAGGCGGCCTTTTTTGCTTCTTTTCTCTGGGTCAGTGACGGGGTCTTTGAATACAGAAATTTCTTCTCCATTCACCACCACTTGGCTACATTTGACCGCAAATTTCTGGGTGTCTCGATTGAGTTTTTGGAGCAAGGCTCCACCCATGCCAAAGGCTACATTCGTGATACTAAAACCTTGTTTTTCCACGGTTTCTAAGATTTCGACAAGGCTCTGCTCATTGATGCCATCGCCTTGAATCACCCGGACATGCTGGAGCACTTTATAGCCCTTGCCATTGGTTGTGCTGCCAAAACGCTGGTCTAGAATTTCTAGGATTTTCCCGACTATTGCCGCAGGATTGCCAGAGTCAGGCCGGATCACGAGCGTTGCCCCCGAATCGATGACTTGCTGACGCAGTTGTTCGCCCCAAAGTTGATCAACAGCATGCCAGATGTCATAGGAATCGGAAACGACGGCTACGAGACAGCTCGGTTTGGCAAATTGGTCCAGCATATTTTTATAGGCGGCTCCTTCGCCTTCTCGCTGCCAGGCTGTAATTGTAGAATGCTCGGCGGCGGGGATAGAGTAGGCTGCCATTGGGTGCTGGTAGTAGTGGTTCGCATAGAGGACGCCTTGCACCGTATCGGACCCCTGGAAACTGACTAAGTGAGACATTCCTCCAATGCCCGAGGATTCACAGCTAGAGACGCCTCTGGCTCCAAAATCATGGAGCTTAAAGCCAATTTCTGCCTCTGGCGCATCCGCTGTCTTCTGCAAGTAGTCAAAAATGATCTGTCTTAAATGCCAGCTCTGGGTAGCAACAGTCGTCGGATACCAGACCCTCAGCAACAAAGTTTCTAACCAGGAAACCAGCCAAAAAGCTCTTGGGTCCGTCGATTCGATGGTCATCAATACATTCTGGACCGGAACGACACTGCCCTCGGCCACGGCTCTAATCCGAATCGGAAGCTGACCGTTTAAATCCTTGGCGATATACATCCATCCTTCTTCATGAAAGGGTTCTCCATGGGCTTGAAAGAATTGTTTGGCTTCTTCCACCATCCAGAGTTCTACCGGTTGAGCAAGATATTTCTTGAGAATATATTGCAGTCCAAAAAATACGGTTTGAGCATATTTTCCGCCCCGGCTTTCCAAATAGGAATACATAGCTGTGGTTCCGGGAGGATACTGTAGCCAGTGGCTCGCTTTATAGGAATCAGTATCGAGGATAAGGTTATATCGCATGGGTGAACTCCTGTTTCAGTAAAGATTATGGGTACCCTTCCTCGAAAAAGAGGGGGCTTTTGTTTGGATAGACTTTCCGTTTGCGCTGTCTGTAGGGTGAAGATAGTCCCTAAACTTTGCTCACAAAATGTTGAATAATTTGAAAGTGGTCTTCGTAGATTTTGTCTTCATGGGCATACAAATCACCCAACGACATCCACCATGCTTTTTCCGCATCATCATTGCCTTTGACAGAAGGCAATTCGCCTGCCTTGAGCTGAATGAAATAAGCATGGGTAATTGTTCTCCCCCTGAGAGAACGACCCGGATTATCAAAGACATGACTATCTACAATGGAGCCGCGTAAAACAGGTAGAGGTACTTTCAGTCTGGTTTCTTCTTTAAGTTCGCGAAGCATTCCGTCAATCAAGGTTTCATTTTGATCTAGAAAACCACCGGGCAGTGCAATCAGACCGCAACCAGGGTTCGCTTTGCGCCGTACCACAAGTACATGACCGGACTGTACAACAACAGCATCTGTGGTCACAAAGATAGGGGGGTAAGGCGCTTTAGACCATGCCTTTTGATATTCTTGGATGAAGACATACTCATCACAAAGTTCCCGATAGCGCTCTTTTGCCCGAAAATCCAAGAGCGCTATGGCTATTTCTGGAGGGACTTTCGATGTGTATTTGGTAGATTCTTGATCCTCAAAATATTCTTTGCGAATCTCCGTTGAGTTGAATCCGTAATGATTGCCCGTTTCGATATAGTCCCACTGAGGGAACATATCTAAGTAATAGGAAGAGGAATCTTTGCGATGTCCAATCACGGCCACCGATTTGCTACCTTCCGTGATGGATAGGACTTTTTGCTGTACTTCTGTAAGCCACAGATTATCGCTATAGAGCCTATCTCGAATCGGTAGAAAATGAATCTGCTCTATGTGGGGAGCAAGAGTAGAATGAATCTGTTGTTCCCGTTCTTGGGAACTCCATGGATTCTTGATATTAGGGGCAACCATATGGCTGCCAAGAATAATAATAAGCTGCTCCGCTTTTTCAAGAGCAAGTTTGACTGTTTCTAAATGGCCTAAATGAAAAGGCTGAAATCTACCAATGTAGATACAGAACTTGTATTTTTTTGCCATCACAGACTCCCTGGATGTTTACATCCTCTCTCCGAGGATAAGAGTGAGTATACACGCTTTTTTTAAGGGTCTAACATTATCTGTTTAACGCTTGCACCCCTATCGAAAATTGGGTTTCCAAACTGCTACCAGGCTCAAGGAGCTGTACGCCCTCTCCGGTATTGAGGCTATTACGCGGTCCCATCCAGGGTTCTAAGCAACAGAATCCCTTATCTTTCAAAGTCCAGAAAACCAAATATTTGAATACAGGGTCATAGGTCAAGTGGATCACTACGCCCGCTTGCGGTCTGACCAAATAGGCTGCTTGATCGTGAACATCTGTAAAAATCCAGTCAATGACAGGATCTGCGAAAGAAAACTGCCCTTCGCTAAACTTTCCTGTCTGACCCGACACTTGATCTCTATAGGTTTGGGCAGGAATCATGATTTCAAGGCTGTTTTTGTCTTTCACAGAAAAGTAGGGATGAAACCCTGCGCTGAAGGGCATCGGGTTCTCCCCGTGGTTCTCATAGCGCTGGAGAATCTGTAGTTGATTGCCTGCAAGGCGATAGGTGAAAGCCAAGCGAAACTGAAACGGATAGCTTGCCAGGGTCTCTGCATCTGCTTTGAGTTCCAGAGTAATGGCTGGACAATCTCCCTCATCGATATTGACGACCGACCAAGCTTTACTCCGTGCAAATCCATGCCGGGAAAGGGTATAGGTGGCCTGTCCCACCTGGTAACTGTCTTCCTGGAGGTTGCCACAAATGGGAAAGAGGATTGGATTTCCTCCTCGGATATTGGTTTTGGGATCTTTCAGCGTAGCTTCATCGAGATAAAAAATTTCTTGGTCTAAGGCTTTAAACCCCGTGCATATGCCCCCGCGCGCAGGAAAAAACTCAGCCTGTGAGCCTGTCTTAGGGTTTTCAATGCGCCAATGTCCAGGTTCATACTCGTAAACTTTGCTCATATTTACCTGTTAGTTCACCTGCTCCTCAGCTAACAGGTGAATCAGTTCTACGTCAATGTCTTCGTAAAATATTTCCTGATTCAGCTCTACCAATCCCCGGCTAGAAAGAAACAACAGGGCGAGAAATCCACCAACGTGGTCTTCGATTGGGCCCAGCATTTGAGGAAACTTGAGCGCTTCTTGCTGTATTTGCCTTTCAAGAAGTCGCTCATGCATCCAGGCAATCAATTCTTCCAGGTCTTCATGGTGGGCTAGTTCTTCTACCTCTTCCAGAGTCCTGACCGTCACCGATTGGCGGCGTTGTGTGGCTTGAGCCCGCACGACTTGGCGTTCTAAGGTTTCCATTTCCTTGAGTTGGGAAATGAGGTCCACTAAAGTCAAAGGGCGTTGGACATAGGCCGGGACCGAAGGACGACGACGGATACTTCTTTCCAAATGAATCGGGAGTTGGACCCAGCTAGAAGTATCCAGTTCTTCTTGTTGTTCCACTTCTTGGGGCGCATCCCAAGGAAGGGTAGCCTGTTCTGCCAAAGCTTCTGCTTTCATCCGCACCAAAACAGAGGCGTAGAAAATAGCCTGTCCGGAACGTCCCAGGTCTTGGATGTCCCCCAAAGATTCTAAAAAGCGGTCGGTTAGATGGACTACGTCCAAATCCCAAGGGTCTATTTCTCCCTTGCGCGCGAGATCAATAAGCAAACCGATCGCATCTTTCTGCATGTTGAAAGATTAGCATTAAGTGCTGCTTTCAACTGGTTGCGGATTTTCCCGTCTGGGTGAATTTGTCTGAAAGCTCCTGTTTGCCTGGGATTCAATCGTCTCTCACTAAAATGGCTCAAGTCTTTTTAGTTTGACAGTCGCCAGGAGAAATAATGTCTCAAACTCAACCGGGGCAATGGATTCCAACGCATTTGAGCTTAGAGCAGTTTAGGGCGAACCGCAAAGCCATTTTCAATCGTGGCATGGTTCCGAATATTCCTGAAAATCCGCGCGGCAGAAGTACGCCTAAACGTGGACGCAGACCGATTTTCGATCCGGGAATTTATCAGGAATGCTTTTACACCATCGAGCGAGTGTTCGCCTGGGAAGACAAGTTTCGGCGCTTACTGATGCGCTTCGAACGGCTCAGTAAGTTGCATTATGCATTGAAAACCCTGGCATATACGATGATCAATCTCCGGCATTTCTGCCAGAGCTAACGCTTTCGTCATCCATCCATTCTCTTTGAGGTCTCGGCGGGAGAGACCCAGATTTTTCGTGCGTTGGGAACGGGAATATTGGGAAAAAGAGCATGGAAACTATCGAAATAGATCGTTCTTTCCCCTCGGATGCTCAATTTGACCTTGCCGTTCAATATTTCACATCAACTTTTACATAAAACCCGCAACCAGTTGGACAACTGGCGTCCTAGCAACCTCATTGCATTACACCGATCCTGTCATCAATACCAGGAAGTTTATGTGAGTTCTAGCAATTGTAAATTTAGAACGATTTCGCGCTATTTCAGGGATCGGACATTTTGTTAAGAATAGTCAATCCCTTGCTGGGCTAGGCTTTTGAACCCTAGATTTTCCAAATTTATAATTGCTACAAAATTAGCCAATATCTCCTGCAGCGGCCATAATAGCAGTAACGGAACTAGTGGTCTGCTAGACCAGGATAAAACTTATGGTTAACTTGATTTGGACAGGGGTAGTTATTCTCTTCGTTCTCTGGATACTAGGATTTGCAATTCACATTGGGGGTGGCTTAATTCATCTTCTTTTAGTCTTAGCTCTGATTGGGCTAGTCTACAACTTAGTTACTGGCCGACGTGCAGTTTAAGCTGCTAAACCAAAAATCTATGATTGGTACGCCTTAATTGAGTGTAAGCAGTTCGGTAGACATTTTAGGATGCCGGGTAAGCGCATCTAAGTTCTGGAAGCTTCGCCCAGTAGGGCTTTGGCGTGGTTGCTTGTGCAGTTTTTGGGATCCATCTCACAATTCGTCTGGCCAGAAAAACGGTAGCTGAGGAATGAAGCCTTGAAACGTTTTATCCCAGTCCTGCTCTGCACATTATTGACAACTCATGTATCTGCAGTTCAAGCCCAAGCCTTAGATGCTCAAACAATACTTGCCAAAGCCAAAGAAGCCGCAGGAGGAGAAGCGTGGGACAAGGTGCAGAGCCTTTACACCAAAGGCAAAACCAAAGTTTATGGCGTAGATGCTGACCGAGAAGAATGGGTAGACCTACAAAGGCTACGCTATGCAGAAACGTTGAGATTTTTGGCTATTTCCGGAGGGCTTGGCTTTGATGGTAAAACCGCTTGGGGAAAAGATATTAATAAGCCTAAGGTAAAAAATCATGAATCCACAGTCCACATTTTGGAATTTGACCGGGGATCAAGTACTTCAGCAGACACACTCTACAACTGCAGGTCTAAGCCGTCAAGATGCGAAACAACGCCTCAGCGAGTACGGCGTAAATAGCCTCAAACAAAAACACAAATCGAGCGCATGGATGCTGTTGCTCAATCAGTTCAAGAGTCCGATTATCTTGATCCTGATTTTTGCTGCCGTGCTATCCATCTTTCTCCAAGATGCCCTAGACGCCATCATAATTCTGGCGATTGTCCTCATTAGTGGGCTATTAGGATTTTGGCAAGAGCAAGGAGCCTCAAACGCCGTCGAACAATTATTGGCATTAGTGCAAGTTAAAGCAACTGTTTTGAGGGATGGTCAATCTCAAGAAATCCCCAATGAGGAAGTGGTTCCTGGCGACATTGTGTTGCTTTGTGCCGGTAAAAATATTCCGGGCGACTGTCTAGTTTTAGAGTCGAAAGATCTATCGGTGGATGAAGCAGCCCTGACAGGAGAAACCTATCCGGTTGACAAGCTAAGTGGCGTATTGTCTGCTGAAACTGGACTCAACCAGCGCGCCAATTCCCTCTATATGGGAACTAATGTAATTAGTGGAACGGCGAAAGCAGTAGTCGTTCATACCGGAAAGGAAACTGAATTCGGTAAAGTAGCGGAACGCTTGAAACTCAGGCCTCCCGAAACGGAATTTGAAAGGGGAATCAGCAAGTTTGGCTACTTTCTCATGGAAGTAACGCTAATTTTGGTGGTTCTAATTTTTGTTGCCAACGTCTACCTCCATCGCCCAGTGCTGGAATCCTTTCTGTTTTCTCTGGCGCTGGCGGTCGGTTTGACTCCCCAACTGCTGCCTGCGATTGTCAGCGTTAACCTGGCTCGCGGTGCCAAGAAAATGGCGGAAAAGCAGGTGATCGTAAAGCGCTTACCCGCGATTGAAAACTTTGGCAGTATGAATGTGTTTTGCACCGATAAGACAGGTACGCTGACGGAAGGAGAGGTGAAAATTCACGCTGCGGTTGATGTGGAGGGGAAAGAAAGCAATCGTGTTCTACTTTACGCTTATTTGAATGCCGCATCTGAGTCGGGTTATGTGAATCCAATCGATACAGCGATTCGCGAATACAAAACATTCGACATTTCTGGCTATCAAAAGCTAGATGAAGTTCCCTACGACTTTAATCGTAAACGTCTAAGCATCCTGTTCAAAAAGGAGAGTACACATCTGATTATCACCAAAGGCGCATTGAAAAATATTCTGGATGTTTGCTCAACCGTTGAGACGGCTGAGGGGAAAACAATCGACATTGCAGATCAGCGACAAAAACTCCGCCAACAGGCTGAAGACTTGGGCAGTAAGGGCTTTAGAGCCTTGGGTGTGGCTTATCGCGATTTCAATCAAGATTCCTTTAGCAAAGATAATGAAACGAACATGACATTTCTGGGCTACCTTGCGCTCTTCGATCCGCCAAAAGCTGGCATCGCTGACACCCTCAAGGAGTTGGAACTCCTGGGAGTCACCCAAAAGATGATTACCGGAGACAGCAAGGCGGTTGCGATTAGTATCATTCAGCAGGTAGGACTGCCTGAACCAAAGACTTTAACAGGCTCCGAACTAGAGAAGCTCAGTGATGAAGCCTTGATGCATCGAGTACAAGATACAAATGTCTTTGCCGAGGTAGAGCCAAACCAAAAAGAGCGCATCATCATTGCCCTCAAAAAAGCGGGGAATGTCGTTGGATATCTTGGAGACGGCATTAATGATGCCTCTGCGCTTCATGCTGCCGATGTAGGCATCTCAGTCGAGAGCGCCGTCGATGTCGCCAAGGAAGCCGCTGACATTGTCTTGATGGAAAAGGATTTGAATGTCCTCGTCGAAGGCGTGAAGGAAGGAAGGACTACATTTGCCAACACTTTAAAATATGTATTTATGGCAACTAGCGCCAATTTTGGCAATATGTTTAGCATGGCGGGTATTTCTCTGTTTCTACCCTTTTTGCCTCTGCTGCCCAGTCAGATTTTGTTTATGAACCTACTAACCGATTTCCCGGAATTGACGATCGCCACTGATCGGGTAGACGAGGAGTTAGTCAACAAACCTCGCCGGATGGATATCAAGTTTATCCGCAACTTCATGATCGTGTTTGGTTTGCTGAGTTCAATATTTGATTACCTCACGTTTGGGGCACTGCTGTTACTGCTACACGCTCAGCCAGAGCAGTTTAGAACAGGCTGGTTTTTGGAGTCTGTAATCTCCGCTGCGCTGATTGTGCTAGTCGTTCGTACCCGCCACTTCATTCTTAATAGTAAGCCAGGAAAATACTTGTTGGTGGCAACGCTGGTGACTGTTGGTGTGACAATAATCATCCCCTGGACACCTTTTGCAACCCTGCTCGGATTTCAACCTTTGCCGTTGAGTTTCGTACTGGCTGTGGGGGCGATCGTTGGGCTCTATGTCATCGCAGCCGAAAGCGTTAAACATGTATTTTATCAGCAGGTGACATTTTGAGCCATCTCGATCCTTAAGCTGAGCAAACCGATCGCATCTTTCTGCATGTTGAAAGATTAGCAATAAGTGCTGCTTTGTTAACTATTGAGCTGAACTCATTAGGCCGTTGTCACATGGAAGCTATCTTGCAGCCGTTTTTTGACTAGCTGGAACTCTTTACCAAGTTCGACCAATTGAGCTTCACTCATATGTTCCCGTAGTTTTGCAAACAGGTCGCGCTCTTCGTGATCCACATGTTCCTGGAACACCTGCTTGAGCTTCTGGATTTCTTCCTTGAACTGAGGAGTCGCCGTCCCGACTCCTCTGAGTTCAATGAGTAAGGATTTAGCCTGCTCCTGCTCTCGATAGGCCTGTTCGGTTGTGACTATACTGTCGTCGTATTTGAGAAGCGCAGGATACCAAGTTTGCTCTTTTGCTTGGGCATGGATGGTCAGATCTCGGTAGAGTTGGCTAAAGAATTCCACGAGCTTTTGAGGATCATCCGTGTTTTCAATTTCTTTGAATAGTGCTCGCACCTGCTCGTGATCCATGTGCACAATATCCGTCACTTTCTTATCAGGACTGGTCTCACTTTTCCCCGTTACACTGACCACTACACCTTTCAAAGCGGCTAGAGAATCCTGAACCCTCTCCCAGATCCCTTGCTTTGGATCTTCACCTGTTAGTTCCCGGGTACTGAGAATTTCGAGGATACCTTGAAGCTGTTCCTGATGACCCTGGTTTTCAAAGTTAACACTATGTAATGGTGAGATTGCTTTTTCAATGTCAGTACCCACTAGCTGGGAAGCCTTATGTACTTCAATCCCGAACATAGCCAGTCGGTGCTTGAGCAGCTCATGCTGACTTACTTTCTCGTATAGTGCCAGGTCATGGCTTTGCATTAATTTAGTAGAATTGCTCACCAGTTCTTGAACCGTTTGCTTTGGCTCAGCACTGTGACCATACTGCACAATCACATTCTCTAGAACTTGCAGGCTCCTTCGGTCAGCGATGAGCATATTCGCTAACCACTCGCGAATTTCTTCGTCTTCACAAGCAGTGATAAGAACTTGCTCATTTGCAACTACCAGATTTTGTAACGCCTTGATATCCGCGAGTTTGACCGCGATTGCCTGGCGTTTTTCGCTGGTTATAATTGACACCATGATTAACCACCCTATGACATGTACTAGTGATACCTATAACCTAGCCAGACAGCTAGTAATAGCCCTCTTCCTTTGGGCAGATTTTACAGTTAACTTGCTTTCACTTTTGATTGAATCCAGGAGTAATCTTACTCTTACCGGAGTCAGACTCATAACCCGCATCTGCTTGCTATATCAATCCATATTCTCCGTATATCATTCTGTTTGCAGTTGTAGCAAGCGGTCCAGTTGTTGGAGTGAGATAAAACCATACTTCCAGAGAATGATCGGTAATAAATCCGAATTGGTGTGGCAGGACTTCAGTGCCAGAGCGATCTCTGCTTCTGCCAGTGCTAGCTCACCGACAAGTATTTCCATTACTTTTGCTTTGTGCAGGACCATAGAAGCTGCTCCATGGAATAACTATAAGAAATAAAGATAAAAAATTTGTCTATTGGGCAACAATCCAGAGGCCCAACGATCGAGCCTCCGAACTGCTTTCAAGGAAGTAGTTAATCTAACTTCTTACGCACTTCATCCTTAACATTTTCAATGGTCTGGCTGATAGCTGCTTCTGTTTGCTTGGCCTTGCCTTCTTCCTTCGCAAGAGGATCGCCGGTCAGTTCACCGACAGCTTCTTGTATCTTACCCTCAATATTCTTGGCCGTCGCTTTTACCCGCTTCTCTAAACTCATGGCCTCTCCTTGCAAATTCTGCTTTCGGACGTCTTGAATATAACGCCAACCTATCAGGCAGTTCATCTATCTATAGGCAGATTGTTTGGTGATGTAGCCCGCTCAGAGGTAGCATCGGGACGGTAGATTGGCAGGCTTATATTGAAACAGCTGCCCTGACCAAAGTTTGATTGCGCAGATATACTGCCGCCATGGGCTTCGACAATGCGGCGCGATAGATATAGTCCCAGGCCACTGCCGGCGCGCTTGTGATTGCCTTGGCGGAAGCGCTCGAATAGGGCAGCCTGAGCTTCCGTGGAGATACCGCAACCAGTATCTTCGACACTAAGAGTAATGAACGTGCTCTCAGGGCCTGCTTCGCTCAGATAGATACAGACGGAGCCACTATCCGTAAATTTGATCGCATTGCCCACGAGATTGACCAGTACACGCCGCAGTTCTAACCGATCTGCTAGGATCATCGGGGAAGGGGAGTTCTGGGCACTACCCGGATAGGTTACCTTCAACTGCAACTTCTTCTCAAGGGCTAGGGGCATTAGTTCGCCTACCACTTCTTGCATCAGCTCATAGAGGTTGCACTCACTGAAGGTAAGCGTCTTGTATCCAGCCTCGTGGCGAAACACTTCCAGCCATGTATTGACCATCTGTACAAGGTTCTGGTTGCTGGCCTGCATGCAGGCCAAGGCCTCTTGCGTCTCGGGGGTAATCGGGCCAAAGGTGTTCTCTTGCAGCAGGTGCAGCATGCGCTCCGCTGCTAGCAGAGGACTACGCAAGTCGTGGGTCAGACGCGACACGAAGTCTTCGCGTTGGCGTAGCAGTTGCTCCCGTTGCTGTTTAGCTAGAGCCACTTCCTGCTCTGCCTGGTATAACCGAATAACATTACGCAGCAAATGCTCCAGCCGTTCTGGAGAGACCACAGTCTTAGTCAGGTAATCGGAAGCACCAGCTTTCATCAGTTCGACGGCGATTTGCTCGTCCCCATGTCCTGTCAGCATGATAATTGGAATATGGATACCCTGACAGCGCAACTGCTGTAGTAGTGCTAAGCCATTCTGTCCCGGCAACTGATAGTCCAGAAAAATACAATCGAAGGGCCCACTCTGCAAAGCCTGCATCATCGTTTCACCGTCGTAAGCTTCCCGCAGCATCATGGGTATACCCGTTCGGGTCAACGCCCGACACACCATCATGCGATCGACTAGATCATCATCGACGATGAGAATTTTTAAAGGCTCCTCCATGACTGTTCCTTCTGAAAATGCCTACTGTTAACTGGAACTCAAATCATCTCAGAGAAAGTCCAGTATCGATTTAGGGTATCCATCATTTCGACAAAGTTAGCAAAGGTGACGGGTTTCAGGATATAGCCTGCCACGTTCAGCTTGTAGGCATCTATGCGGTCGCAGTCCTGGTCTGAAGTGGTCAGTATCACCACCGGAATGCTCTGCAATATGGGGTCTACGCGCAGGTGCTGCAGAAACTCAATACCTCCCATTTTTGGCATGTTCAAATCTAGCAAGATCAATCGTCGATAGGCAGGAATGACAGATGGCTGGCCATCTCTGCCACGCAGCATCTCAAGGGCTTTTAGGCCGTTAGCGGCGCAAAATAAAGGGCTGAGGATGTTGTTCTTCTTGAATGCGCGTTGGACATTCATGATATCAACTTCATCATCTTCGACCAGCAAAATATTGAGTTTTCTGTCTTCCATTATTTTCAACTTTGCATCTTTGACTTGCATGTATTTAACGTGCATGGAGAGGAACAAACGTTACTATAACTACAATTTAACAATTGAATGATTTTTTTGTCTTCTACCTTAATGTATAGATAAGCTCTCCTGAATGCATGGTTCTTGCAGGCTAAAAAGTTTCATTTGGGCCAGGTAAAGGAAAATGTTGCCCCTGCTCCCAGTTGCGACTCCACTTGTATGGTTCCCCCCTCGCTTTCAACAATCTTTTTGACAATAGCCAGACCGACTCCTGTGTTATCGACGGTATCCCGTGCTTCCAGTGTCTGGAACATACCAAAGATCTTTTGATGATACTGCAGTGGGATCCCGCGCCCGTCATCGGCCACGGAAAACGTGCACAGCTGTTCTTGCTCTTGCACGGAAATCCAGACATGACCATTGGGTCGGCCATGATGCTTGATGGCGTTGCTAATCAAGTTGACCAACACCTGCCGCAACAGTAGCCTCTTCGTATAAAGGGTAGGCATTCCTGCTTGTACCTCGATCGTAAAGGCAGCGGGCGGGGCGAGCGAGTCAATAATTTCTGCCACCAGTGCCTGCACATCCACAGTCTCTGGAAGTATCTCGGTTCGGCCAATGCGAGCGTATTCCAGCAGGCCATTGATCAGGCTTTCCATACGATGGATGCGGCTACGCAGCAGGTTCATCTGATGCTGGCCTTCCTGAGAGAGCTGGCCTTTGAGGTCTTCTTCGATCCATTCAGAAAGGTTAGTCACCGCCCGTAACGGAGCTTTTAGATCGTGAGACACAATAGAGGTAAACTGGTCCAGTTCCCGATTGCGTTCCTCCAGCAATGCGGTCGTCTTGGTCAGGATTGCGTTCAGGTCAAGCAGTTCTTGAGCCCGTTTTTGTAGATCCAACTGTATCTGCTTGCGCTCATCGATCTGCTCGACAGCCACGATAAAATATTTCGGTGCACCGGGTATGCCGATCTCTAGGGATTCCTCCTGCACCAGGGAAACCGTAAGATTGGCCCAAACGATACGGCCATCTTTACGCATGTAACGCTTTTCCATTGAGTAGGTCTGGACATCCCCTGCCAGTAGTTGTTGAACGTGTTCTAGATCCGTTTCTAGATCTTCGGGATGGGTGATCTGCTGCCAGGTGCTCTCCAGTAGCTCTTCCTGAGTGTAGCCAAGGATGTAGCAAAGCTTCTGGTTTACCCGCAGCCAGTGTCCGGCATTACTGACATGAGCCATGCCGACCGCAGCCTGCTCGAAGGTAGCGCGAAAACGCTCCTCACTCTCGCGCAGAGCCTGCAGCTGTATTTCGCTACGAGGAGCTACCTCGGCCTCAGTGATGTTGCCCATAACCGCCACGGTTCCTAGATTGCTCTTTTTCTGGATGAATAAGGGACCAGAAGAAGGAAGTTACAGTGCTAAGCTGGCTCCTATGGCCTATGCCATTAGGTAGATTATATAGGCTGACTCGGTCGGAAGGAGTACTCTTCCTAAAGAGAGATATTAGAAACGGTGTAATCTTCTACAATGCCAGTGAATAG
Source organism: Gloeobacterales cyanobacterium (assembly GCA_049582005.1). Lineage (GTDB taxonomy): Bacteria > Cyanobacteriota > Cyanobacteriia > Gloeobacterales > PMM-0068 > Sivonenia. The sequence continues at coordinate 13,688 of JBAUTB010000020.1, forward strand.
CTCAACTGCAAAGTTGTGCAGCTAGGGCATGCTTATGGAACCAATTTCTGTTGTCCTCATTGAAGATCATGATCTGACAAGAATAGGGCTACGGGCTGGTTTGCAGCGGAAGCAGACCATCAAGGTGATTGGGGAAGCGTGGCAAGGTAACCACGGACTGCGCTTGCTAGAAACCATGAAGCCAGATGTGGCCATTGTCGATATCGGTCTACCCGATATGGACGGAATTGAGCTAACCCGGAAATTCAGAAGTAGTTCTTCAACCTCTGAAACTAAGATTGTGATTTTGACCATGCATGACAGCGAAGATTCAGTGCTGGCTGCCTTCTCCGCTGGTGCAGATTCCTACTGCATGAAAGACATCAGCATCGATCAGCTAACAGAAGCCGTGATCGCCACCTACAACGGACAAGCCTGGATCGATCCCAGAATTGCCAGCATAGTTCTACGACAGATGCGCTCTAGGTCGGAGCAATCGGCGAATAAGACTGTGCCTATTGATGCCGCAGAACCGGAGTATGTGCATTTGCTAGAGTCCTCTCCCCTGACCGCCCGTGAGGTGGACGTACTAGAGCTAATCGTCGCGGGTCAGAGCAATTCAGCCATCGCTGAAAAACTGTATGTGACGGTCGGTACTGTCAAAACGCATGTTCGTAATATCCTCAGCAAACTAAGTGCCGACGACCGCACCCAGGCCGCAGTTTTGGCTTTACGCTCTGGCTTGATCAAGTAAATATCAGAACCTCTCCCCCAGAGCGGGAGAAGGGGCTAGGGGATGAGGGTTTTAGAATGTGCGTGCAAAACCTCTCTTTAGATAGATACCCGTAATAGCAGCTAGCTCTATTGGACAAAATTTCATTTTCAAATAATAGGAATTCTTCCTCTGGGTAGAGGTCAAAGCACGATAGTCGCGATTACGATCAAGGTGACAGTTGAGTTGGGAGATTTACGAAAATGCTTAGTTTACTTTGGACGGTTGTAGTTTTGATGATTATTGCTGCATTACTTGGTTTTGGCGGTATTGTCGCTTCCCTGAAAAGTATAGCCTGGTTTTTGATTGTGGCTGCTGTAGTATTGGCAGTGTTCAGCTTCTTTACGGGTCGCACAACTGTTTAGCTTGACGCTTGATCTCGTATGTTTCAACTGAACAGCTTTGCCTCTTGACCTGTTCTTCTGCTTCGTTTACATGATACAGAGCGGACAATCACACACTCAATTCTCGCGTTTACCTACGCATGAGGACATTGAAAATGAGTATTTTGACTTTCTTGTTGTTTTTGATCGTAGCTGCTGTCTGTGCGGGCATTGCTGAGTACGTAGTCCCTGGGCGGGTTCCTGGCGGCTTTCTGACCTTGGCAATCATTGGCATTATCGGCGCTTGGATTGGTGGCAGTCTGTTTGGGACAATTGGTCCTGCATTGTTTGGTGTCACCCTGATTCCGACTATCCTAGGAGCAGCCATTCTGGTCTTCGTCCTTTCTCTGGTTTCTGGTTCCTTTGCCCGTTAGGTCTCTAAAGCCTAAATACATAGCGGGAGACAATCATAGCAATTTGTCTCCCGCTAATAATGCTACCAGGGACGTAGTTTCAGTAAGGTATTCCAAGTCTTGAGTTGTGAAAATTTCGCTTCCGATAAGTAGGAATTGCTATCCGCTGAGCTCTGATAGCCCAGATAGGCATGGATACCCCAGCGTTTGATCTGGCTTTTTGGAATGTAAACAAATAGACATTTCAGCATCGCCCAGAAGCCTTGAGTGGCATAGGTAATATATAAAGTATCCGTTAAACTTTTCAAGAATTTGGGTTGTTTACCACCAAACCATAAAAGTGGCTCACTATCCCACGGATCGAAGACGGTAAACTTTGAGGAAAAATCCCAGTGCGGTCGAACAAACTTACTAGCACGTTCATTCAGCATACAAGCGACGAAACTAAAAACACTATTACTGGTACAAACCATATCGCATTGGCTTAACAGAAAGAAGTCAATGTAGAACTCTATACCTAAGTCTTTCATCCTTTCTGGAAGCTCAATCTCCAAATCTCTTGCAGTCACGGGAGAAAACTTGTCAAAGTCAGGAAGGATTCTGTCAAGATCATCGCTGCATAGAAAGAGAACTGGCGCTTCTAATTCATCCCAGATTCTCTCTAGCCATTCGCAATACCATTTAGAAGGAACAACCAGAGTAAATCCAAGCCTTGGCTCTGTGATGTAATCACCTCGTCGAACATGAATCCCAATAATTGTTTTACCCTTCGACCGAAGAATCTCTAAACCATATGCCAGAGCAGACTCTAGGTCATCTACGGGCTGAAAGAGGGAGCGAAAGTATTGTTGGTAGGGCCTCAGAGTCTGAGTATGAAATTGAAAGTACCCCCACAAATCAACGTCGCCCAGACCAAAATCAAGGGCTTCTGGACCGATGCGAGAACTCTTTGCCTCTGCTAGTTTTTCAAGGTAAGGAATGAATTCTGGAATCCTATCAAACAGACATTCTCCCAACTCTTTATACTCAATGGCAGGAGGCAAGCGCTCAGCAATAGGTGCATCATCTTGTCCAAATAGAATCTGGCCAATCCAAGGGGAGCACTCTATGCGTGCTCCCCTCTTCTGAGCGCAAATTCTTAGAAAAGCATACTGAAAGAGCTGGTTACCAAATCGCCCCAATTTCCCGATAGAGGACATGGTGAGCACAGGTTGATGAAGGCTCAAAGTGTCATTAGCTGACGAAAATTTGATTTCCTCAGCCTCTTTTTCTAAAGTCTCAAATACGCTGAATACTCTATCGATCTCACTCTTGGCAATATACTTGGAGCTAGCCACTGCATCCAATGAGCTATCCTGATTGGGCAAAGAATTACTCCCCTTACAATGAAAAGCTATGAACAGTGAAAAAAAGACTTTTTTAAGTCAATTTCGCCTTATACTCTTTGTTTATCCATTATATTGACAAAAAACTTCTATAACTTATGTATGGATATCATCACCTAAGAGGAATTTATCTGGGTTTATAAATATTTGGCCTCCTCTCTATACGGCTACGGTTACTATGTACAGTTAAAAATCAGGTCATTCATCAGTAGAAATGACCCGCTTCCAAGATGACTTCTAGAAGCTTTTCAGAGCTATAGCTGTCGCTTATATCCCTAGGACAAATGGATCTAGTGCCTATGAACTTGGACGTCATCAAAAAGTCCTAGCCTAAGTGGCGACAGCTATAACTACTCATCTATCGTTTACCGCAAGCATCTTTGTTCTGTTCTTGCTGAATGACAGCCCCAGTCCCAGCACCCACGGCTCCACCTAAAATCCCACCGCCCATTAGTAACCCTGCACCAGCCCCATAGGCCGCCCCTTTGGTTACATTATTATTTCGCTCATCTGGCCCACACGAAAGGTTGGGACTGAGAACCTTGTTGATTCCCGTATTCCGTTTTTTCTGTTGGCTCGAAGCTGTAGCGTTATACTGCTTGGTCGCAGCCTCAGTGGAAGGAACTGAATAAAGAGATAAAGTCGTCAGCATTGCCAGAGAAGCAAACGTTACACTAACCCATTTTCTCGCACTCATTATTGCCATCTCCCATTTCATCTGATAATTCGATGGTAACCAGTCCCAGATATGAAATCTTATGCCTTAAGATAGAATTATCACATTTGCTTATAGCCCGTGCTTTTTTGTAGACCAAAGAAGGCCTGGATATCATTCCAAGCCTCGTTTATATGAAGATTCAGCCTTCAAACTTAAACTAGTCGATAGCTTTCTTTACTTCATCTTTTGCATCTTCAATTTTGCTGCGAACATGAGCTTCAGCTTGCTTAGCTTTGCCTTCAGCTTTATCCTTAGGATCATTAGTCACATTGCCAACAGTCTCTTGAATTTTTCCTTCAACATTTTCTGCCGTGGCCTTAGCCCGATCTTTTAGGCTCATACTTGCATACCCTATCTGAATGATGTAATTTTATCGCGATATTTTTGCTAGCTCATCTACCTAATGATTCATATTCTTATCTACCAAAAGAGAGAGTTCCAAACAAGAAAGCTATGCTATATAGCCATAATTTTGAGCTTATATATTTATAGAATTGCCCATAGGCAATAAATGCATACCTCTATTTCCTTAGAAAATAACAGTTCTTTCTTGAGAGAGAGGAAAAGCTTTTAGCTGAAGAATAAAATGTTGTTGATGGTATGAATCGAAGGATTGAATTATGGCAATAACTGAATTTAAGCGTTCTTTGGGTACATACTCCACTGCTAACGAAGTAGAACATGCTCTCACGCAATTACGGGATGCTGGCTTCCATATGAACGACGTGTCTATACTTGTGAAAAATGACGAAAATGAGCCTGATAAGATAGCTGGAGTCGCAGTTAAGGATACGGTTGGTAATCAAGCAGGCAAGGGTGCTGCAACCGGAGCAATAACTGGCGGAACCATCGGCGGTATTACGGGTCTTCTAGTTGGTATCGGTGCATTAGCAATTCCTGGCATTGGTCCTGTAATTACAGCAGGAGCAACAGGCACGGCGATCGCCACAGCCCTGAGCGGCGGTGCAATTGGTGCAGCCGCTGGCGGGCTTGTGGGCGCGTTAGTAGGTTTGGGAATTCCAAGGGAACGAGCTGAAGTCTATGACAGTGTACTCCGACAGGGCGGCTACCTTGTGGTGGTTGATGGTACACAAGAAGAACTCAACGAGGCCCACTCTATTCTCCAGCACACCAATATTGGTAACTATGGTGTTTACGATGCACCGGCAGGCAGCTACCGAGAGCGGCCCCAAGATCATATGACTACGGAAGAACGTAGACGTAATCTAGGCAAAACAGTTGAAGGTCAGATTGAAGAGACTCGGGGTAGAGTAACGAGTGACCCCATAGATCAAGCGGAAGGAAGGGCCAAAAAGCAAGAAGCGGATGCGGAAAGGCGCATGGTGTAAGACCTCTCCCCTAGCCCCTCTCCGCAAGTAGAGAGGGGTTGGGAGGAATTTAAATTGCTCTAAAAATAGATTTTCATCCTTTGGGGTTGAGCGATTTGATTTGTAACTTTTGCAGAGCTTCAGCAGGAGTTTCACCAAAGGCAGAACAGTATTGAAGACCGGGTGTTTTTGACTAAAACCGCAAAATGTCAATTAGCGACTTTTCCGCCGCCCTTGAATGCATGCCTCCATCCAAATTACGCTTCCTTAGCCTTACCTACAGGCCTGAACGGCAACACTGTACGCATTATTACGTTTGCTTGAAACATTTAGGTTGACTTGGTAGGGCTGCTTAGCAATAGGCGTTTTGAAAGCCAGCTTGTACTGCTTCATCCGTGTCATCGAGATGTTACGGGTATAGACTTTTGCAGAAGTGTTATCACTATATTTGAGGTTAATCTCAACCGAATAATTAGCGTCGTTTTCCGGTCTCATCTCAGCTCGGTAGGACTTGAACCTACGACCTGGTGGCACAGCAAAGTCTACATTTTGATCGCCCATTCGAACTTGCTTTCGGATCACCGTTGATCCAGTTGAGACCTCCTTTAGAGCTGTACAACCTCGGGGGATCTTAGGAGAAAAAGATGGCTGTGCCTGAGCGCCAGCCATTTGAGAGAATACGCCCGCTCCTGTAATTAAAAAGATACAGATTATGGTTGCGGCAATCCGAGAATTTTTCCAGTTCATTGAAGTTTTCCTTGAGATAATGTGTCCCGTCGTATATTATCTTGAATTTGCCTTCGCCCAGAGCTTTGGCGACTTGCTTCGTTCGGCTTGTCTACGCCCCTCGACAGAGTACTAGGTTGACCCATGGCCCTGACTCTACAGAAAATGGGCCATAAGCCTGAAAGCTCTTTTGGGATTTAGCTGTAGACGCTAATCTTGAGTGTTCTCAGACAAAAAGACGACCAAACTGACAGTCTTAGCTAGGATCACAGATTGCATCTAACGACGCATGCGCAAAGGCAATGGGTAGATCGTATTTGACCGCTAGGGATGGATCACGTACCGACACGAATTCCACGGAAAACACTAAGCAACCCGAACACGTTAAGCAACCATAAAACGACTGCGATAACCACCACACCATTCAGGATTTGTTTTATCTTACTATCCATCGGGATGTAACTATTGACGAGCCA